>JAGHCZ010000047.1 GCA_021160205.1 Nitrososphaerota archaeon
AGCTGTCTGATCGCTGGCAGTTATTATTAGTAGATGCGCATGGAACTCTTCATCCGAGAAGAATGGGTCTCGCAGTTTTCTTAGGATTTCTATTAAATAAACCCAGTCTCGGAGTAGCTAAATCCCTCCTAGTCGGCTCCGAGCTGCCTGGAAAAGATTTCGGAGAAGTAGAAGTAGATAGAGAGGTCTTGGGATACTGGTTTAAGTTCGGGAAGTCGAGAAAGTTTTACGCGAGTCCAGGCTACATGATAGAGGTCGGGCAAGTTCCGAAGATAATTGAGAAACTTGGAAGTAGATACCCGGATCCTCTGAGATACGTCGATAAGCTTTCAAAAAGGATCTTAGGAAGAAAGGAGGGCTAAGTAGTTATTCTTCTTCCACGGCTTTTCGCCCCTTCTGAGAGGCAATCGCGCTTGCTTCGTCGAGGATCTTCTTGGCCTCGTCGCTTAGTTCGCTGTTAAGGCCTCCGTTTTCAGGGATATATCCCACTTGAACTGAAAATTCTTCTATTGAGTCTATCAGCTCTCTAAGCTTATTGCAGGTAGCCGGAGCTACTTCCGTAAGCTCGTTGCTCGCAGCGGCTAACACGCTTCTGAGGGGAACGATGATTCCGCTTGCATCACTTAGGTCTTTCACGGCTTCCAGCCTGTAAGCAGTGCCCTCTAAGAGAAGGCTTGCGTGAGTAAGTCTCCTTAATATCTTCTTGAGCTCTGAAAGCTCTTGGGCGTAAATCGCGGCTTTTTCTTGGTCCTTTTCCATATGCGCTTTCACAACGTTTTCAAATAACTCTTTATATCTTCTATCCATCTCCTTAACTCTTCTTGACAGCCTGGTCCTAATTACATGTAGCTTCTCGATAACCTCGTTTACGTCTATCGGAGTAGGCCGCGGAGTTCTAGCTTCTCTTCTCCAAAATCTTAGCCGCACGGTTATCGGGTTTTAGAGGCTCAAAATAAATCTCTTAACAATCTCTCTGTCTCATATGCTTCCGAGAGATCTTCGAGAAAATACCCACGGAATACCTGCTTCTCCCGGGAAATTACTTAAAGGGCTTCTTGACTCCTGTAAGTCGAATGCTGGAGAACTTGATTACCGCAGTCCTCTACATCTTACCGGCGTACGTCGCGAATGCTTCTCCAGTCATAGGTGTAAAATTCGTCGGAAAGGCAACTCCAATAGACGGCGGAGCTAAGGCCTGGGATGGGCGGCGAGTTCTCGGAGATGGAAAGACCATCGAAGGCTTCCTCATCGGAATAATATCTGGTACTCTGGTGGGCCTTCTCCTCATCACATTAAATAACTTGGGATCTCACAGGAGCTTACTTGAACCACTCATACTGAGCATAGGCGCTATGCTAGGAGACATTTCGGGCTCTTTCATTAAGCGAAGAATGGGGTTAAAAAGGGGGCAACCAGCTCCGCCTTTAGATCAGCTGGGATTCGTGGTTTGCGCCATGGCTCTCTGCTTCGTAATCTATGGAGCGCCGCAGTGGCTTAATCCATCGGTCTTAACGCTTTTGCTGGTCATCACTTTTTGCCTTCACTTATGCACAAATTATATATCATTTCTCCTAGGTCTAAAGAGCGAGCCATATTAGTGAATCATTCCGCGGAGCGCGAGTAAGAGGAAAATTACCCCGAACATAACCGCATAAATTATCAGCATTAGGTTCCGAGTTCTCTTCTCCCTTCTCTGCATTCCCTCATATATTTTCCTACATCTCTCGGAGCAGACTTCCTGATTCGGAGGGATCGCTTTTCCGCAAATTTTGCAGTGTCTATGATCGATTATCTTCAATTTTTCTTTTTTACCGACCAATGCGAATACTCTAGTGAGAAGGATAATTTATATCTCTTGCATCGATATTAGCTTTAAATCGTGGATCAGGTACGCAGGTGAAGGTTGAGCAGGGAAGACGTTAAGAGTAGCGTATTGACTACCCTTCCCCTAACGGTGGTCTATCTCCTCATAAATTTCAGCGCCTGGCTTTGGTATGCTCTTTTCGGGAAGTATCTGGTGCTTGATCTTGGATTTGAAGGAGGAGCGCTAGGCGCCGTAATGATGCTCTATAATCTCTCGTACGCGGTTTCTGCGCTTCCAGCTGGGAGATTTTCTGATATAATCGAATCGAAGAAGATTTTGTTGGCTGGAATATTGATTTACTCTGTTGGGATATTTTTCATGTCGCGTTCGCTGAACTTTCCATCTATGGCTGTTTCATGCATAATCGCCGGAGTTGGTGAAGGCGTCTTTTTCACATCTGCAACGGTTTACGCGGTCAAAAAAGGAGGAGTAAGAAAGGTTGGAATGATTTACGGCTTCGTTTTGTCAAGCGGGCTTCTGGGAGAGGTCTTGGGTTCTCTCGCCAGCGGATACACGAAAGAATATTTTGGAGGTCAAGCACTCTTCTTGATAAGCTGTCTGATAGCCTTAGCTACTTCTCCTCTGATCCTCTTTCTGAAGGAGCTCCCTAAAACTAACGGCTCAAGGAGCAGCTCGACGGGGCTTATTAGATTGCCGCGCTCCCACAAAGGTTTTAGGCTGTTAGCTTTGGGGCTGATTTTCCACGGGATCGGGTTCAACATGATCAGCCCCTTCATCTCCGTTCACGCGGGGGCGCTTGGGTTAAACGACAAAAGTATAGGGTTCGTGAACTTCACCTGGCTTCTATCAACCATGATCACAACGCTCCTTTGGAGCATCTTAGCGGATAAGATCGGAGGAAAGCTCATACTCGCAGGTCACTTAATTTTTTCATTTGCGTCGTGGGCGACCTATGCTCATTCATGGAATTTCGCAACGCTGATTTACGCAGCAGTTTTCCTCGGAATAGTTAGCTCTATGGACATGCCTTCGAGAAGAAAGCTGGTCGCAGAATTAGAGAGCGGACAAGGAATCGGGGTTCTAATAGGGTCGCTAGATCTTTTAACGATGCTTTCATCCATTCCGGCGCCGATGCTAGGAGGAGCAATTTATCAGGCTGCAGGCGTGGTCACTCTTTTCTGGATAGCTTCGATAATAAACTCGATAGGAGTTCCTTTTCTCCTAAAAGTCAAAGCGAAGCGTGGCCTTTAACCTCTATCGATTAGATGTTTGATGTTTTGGACGAATTTCCAAATCTTGTCGTTTACGTGGTGCACGTTCTCGGCGATTTTCCCCTTTTTCAAGACCTTGCATTTGTCGATATTTTCTAAGGCTAAGGCTATAGC
>JAGHCZ010000015.1 GCA_021160205.1 Nitrososphaerota archaeon
ATTATAAGAGACCGGCAATAACAAGGGAAGTAAGTGAGATTAGAAACGTGCCATATATCGATGGAATCGTATTAACTTGGAGAGAAGACATCAGAGACAAGGGCAATCATACTATCAAAATAAGATATAAGTGTCAAGGAGAGATCTCTGACAAATACTTTTCTGCAACTTGGGCCATAGAGATCCGTAAGCGCCACGACGGCCTAATATTCTTCTTTAGAAAGTATATCGAGCCCGAGCCCACTCATGGTGTTTGGGGACCCGAAGAAAAGCTAAGGCAGTAGTCACTTATCTGGTATCGAGGCAACCCATATAGAAGAATGTGCTTAGAACCGCCGCATTTCAGGCACTCAATGTAATTGCACAGCAAAATTTTTTCAAGTCATCTCAGAAAAATAAACTTGGAAATATGGGCCGGCCCGGATTCGAACCGGGGACCTCCGCCGCGTCAGGGCGGCGTCATAGCCGCTAGACTACCGGCCCGTCGGGTATTCAAGGTTTTCTTCTAGCATTTATGTTTTCAGATTTGTTTCGGCGTCGTTTTCCCGGACTTTGATTATTTTCTTTTCCCTTTGGCTCGGGATTATTTTCAGCTTAGCTCCTTGAAATTCTTTTCGAAGCTCCGCTCCTTCTTGAAGCCTATCAAGGAAGGTTGCAAGGGCCGCTACTTCGCTGTGCGGTTGATTTGAGACTGCGACGTTGTAATCCGCGAGCCCGAATACCTCTCCGGGAACTTTTTCTCCGCCGACGATTACGAGCAGGTCTTTTCCACGTTTCCAGTTTTCTCTAATTTCATCGATGATGTCTGGGAGGTTTATCCCGTACATGGTGAGGTGGATTACTATGCCGCCTTCGTTTTTCCACTTGTTGATAGTTTTCTCCCAGCTTTGCTCGAATCTGGCCGAGAAGGGGCCGCCCCAGTTTTCGACCACTTTCTCCACGCTCTTTATCAGGTTTTCATCTCGTTCTCCGGTGATTATTATTTCATCGGCGCCGTAGGCTCTTGCGACTAAAGCTACGTGGGTTGTTATCCTTTTATCTCTAAAAATTCTGTGACCCAGTCTTAGAACAACTATCTTGGGCATGTTCTCATTTCTTTTTCTCTTTTATCTCTTCCACCTTCTTTACTTTGGTCATTTCTTCTAATGTTTTCTCGATCTCACTGATCTTCCACTCTAACGCTTCTACGAGCTGCGAGCTATCATGAGGAGCGAGGGGTTTACCGCATACCGGGCATCTGAACAATTTGTCCATGGCCTCGTCGAACAATAATCTCGGGTGGCCGAGGGTACCGCACCAGTAAAATTGATTGTTCTTCTCGCTTTCCAGCTTTTCCCTCAACCGGTCCAAGATTTTTTCCATGTTTGTGAGGATGAACCCCGTTATCTGCTCCTGCTGAACATACCACTTGAATATCCTGTGCTCCGTTTCTTTATCCCTTGTCAGCTCGTAGTGGAGAATCCCTATTTCGTTCAATTTGTGGAGTATCTTCCTGATCTCTCGGACATCCAGCTTCAGGCGCGAAGCTATTTCCTCGTCAACGACCCCCGGCTTTCTCAGAAGCAGCTTCATGACCCTCGCCGCGTCCTCGCCTCCCACGAGCTTGGCCAATTTTATTATGGTCTCTTTCTCGATTATTAGAAGCATCGCTGAATAGACTTATATCAAGTATCCTAAAAAGGTTCTCGAAGGAATGATCATCCTAGCGGAGAAGCTGGATCGAAGAGATGACCTAGCGGAGAAGCTACGTGAATGGCTGCGGGAACTCCTCAAAGACGCCTCAGAAGGGAGAATAAGCGTTGAGAAAAATTCCGGAGGATGGATGGTCGTGGAGACGGATGACGAAAAATTGGTTAAATCGATAATTAGCCTACAAACCAAATTGAACCCAATAGCTTCGGAGAAGCCTCCACGCCTCTCTCACGTCGCGGAAATCGGGAAAACGACGATCAAGGTGGAGTACCCCACTCCAAGCGGAGAAACAGCTCTCAAAGAGCTGCCGATCGAGCCTTTTACGGCCAGCCTAGGATGCGAAGAAAACCCCAAGGAATTCCTCGAAGCCGCTGGAATAACGGAGGGATCCATCGTCAGCATCTCGGCTGAAGCGCCGTCTCACGCTCAGCTCAAGCTTGTGCAAGAATATGTTTTGAGAGGACTTGATAGAATATTGGTATTGAACGCCGCGCCCCAAGAGATCGAACGCCTGCTCTCAAGTCAGTGGGCCGCGAACTTGATAGCGGATTACCAAGTTTTAACCCTCTCATCGCACGTTCTATACGTAAAGTTAGGCGCGATGCCGAGCAAGGTTCTTCGGAAGATAAGAGAAGAAATGGAAAAGATATCCAAGATGATAACCGTCAGGCTTCTTTCTTGGAAGATTTTAGCGGAATTGAACACTACATTTGAATTACGGGACTGCGATGCTTGAGGGTTCACGCCTCGCATCTGCTAAATAAATAGGCTCCTAAAATCGTCGTAACAACGCAGAGGGAGATCGTGACCGCGAAATCCACTATAAGGGGGATCGAAGAAATTCCGACCATACATCCCCGCAGCCCATCTACGATATACGTGAGAGGATTCGCGTAAATCAGGTATCTCAGCCACTCGTTCACGCTTTCGAGCGGGAAGAACGCCGTCGAGAGGAAGACCGCGGGCATGAGTATGAGGTTCATCAAGAGAGGGAACGCGTGCGGGTCTTGGAGCTTTGCGGCCATGCTCAATCCGAGCCCCACGGCGAAGAAAGCTATCAGCAGCATGAAGATGAGTGCGGGCGCGAGACCTATGAACGAGATTTTCACTCCGAGAATCACGCTGACAACTAAGATTATCAAGCCCTGGATTAACGCGACCGTTGACCCGCCCAAGGTTCTCCCGACGACTATCGAGATCCTGCTCACAGGCGCGACGAGCACCTCCTTAAGGAACCCGAACTGCTTATCCCAGATGACCGAGATGCCCGCGAACATCGACGAGAAGATCACGGACATGGCGATCATCCCGGG
>JAGHCZ010000017.1 GCA_021160205.1 Nitrososphaerota archaeon
GTCTAGGCTCGTCTTGGATATTTTAAAGCCTCATGTTCCCGATCTCATAGACTTCTGTAGGGAAGTTTCCAGCGTTAAGGGAGTTAAGAGAGTTTCCGGGGTCGTTGTGGAAGTTGATGTGGAAACCGACTCGGTGAAGGTCACGGTCGAGGGCAAGAACATAAGCTACGAAGAATTAGAAAGCCGCGTCAAGAACATGGGAGCCGCGATTCACAGCGTCGACGAAGTCGTTTTCGAGGAATGAAAAAGAGGGATCCTAGATGATTAATCGACTAAGAAAATCGCTTTCAGGGGTTTTCAAATATTCGGACTCTGAGGAATACTCGAGAAGATATGCCGTGATGAACGCGTTCGACGGCGTTATCACCATTCTGGGAATAATTTTAGGCTCCGTGCTACTCGGAGGAGCTGCCACGAAACAGATCGCGGCCGCGGGGATCGGCGCAGCGATAGCTATGGGGATCTCTGGGGTAAGCGGGACTTATATGACCGAGATGGCCGAGCAGGAAAGGAGAATCAAGGAGATCGAGGAAGCTATGCTTGTTAAGCTTGAGGGATCCGTGATAGTTAAGGCGCGTCGAGAAGCAGCTATAATATCTGCGATCGTGGACTCTCTTTCGGCAATCTTGGCGGGGTTAATCGTGCTATTTCCATATTTCGCATCGGTCTTGGGCTACTTGACGGCGAACGCCGCCTTTTATCTATCGATGTTCATCTCATTTGGCTTACTATTTTCTCTGGGAGTGTTTCTCGGAAAAGTAGCCAAGGAGAACATCATAATATCTGGGATTAAATCCTTGGCGATAGGTTTGGCGACCCTGTTATTAATCACTCTTCTAAACCTAGCCCTCTAAGTTCCCCGGGCTTATAGACTCCTCTCTCAGTTATGATGTAGGTTACGAGCTCAGGAGGCGTGATATCGAAGGCGGGGTTCCAAGCCTCAACGCCCCTCGGCGCGATCCGCTTCCCATCGACATATAGGACCTCTCGGGCATCTCGCTCCTCTATGACCACGTCTTCTAGGGAGCTTTCGAAATCTATTGTTGAAAACGGCGCGGCCACTAGGAATGGAATGTTATGAAACTTCGCTGAGATCGCGTGACTCAAGGTTCCTATCTTATTTATCACGTGCCCTGTTTTCGCTAGTATCCTATCCGCCCCGACTATCACCTTATCGACGCGGCCCCTCTGCATCAAGAACGCGGCCATATTATCTGTGATCAATTTTACTCGAATCCCATCTCGCATGAGTTCCCAAACTGTCAGCTTAGCCCCCTGAAGCCTCGGCCTCGTTTCGCATGCATAAACAACCACCTTTTTTCCCTGCTCGTAAGCGGCTCTAATGACGCCGAGGGCCGTTCCATAGCCCGCCGTCGCCAAAGCCCCAGCATTGCAATGGGTCAGGATTTTATCTCCGTCATCTATGAGCTTTGCGCCGTGTTCTCCGATCTTCCTGTTCATTTGAATATCTTCTTCAGCTATCTTCCGAGCCTCCTCGATCACCTTTCTCCTCAATTCCTCCGCTGACCTAGCCGATTCAGCTGCCTTCATAACTCTATCCAAGGCCCAGAAGAGATTCACCGCGGTCGGCCTGGTCGCCTTCAAGAGATCGCAACTTCGGCTCAACCTCTCAAAGAGCTTTCCCACATCCTTAGAGCGGCAGTGATAAGCTGTGAGAGCTAAGCCCATGGCCGCGGCTACTCCTATCGCGGGCGCGCCTCTGATCGCCATGTCTTTTATCGCCGTGGCCACCTGCTTCGCGGTCTTCAAGCGTAGATATCTTAGCCTATGAGGAAGCTGCCTCTGATCTATTAAAACAACTTCTCCATCCTTCCAGTAAATCGTCCTTATTTCAGACCTCATCTCGAATCCCTCTTTTATTCATATCAAGCTCTTTAAATCGAGATCTACTACCTTGTTTTCCTCCATGGATTTTAGCATCGCTTCGGCGATTGCAACCGCTTTTAATCCATCGACGGCGTCAACTAGAGGCTTCTTATTTTCGGTGAGACAGTTTAAGAAATGCTGTAGCTCCAGCTTTAGAGGCTCGTTCTGCTTTATTATCGGTTCAACCACGACATCGGCTTTCTCCAAAGAGATTTCCTGCATTAGAAACTTTATCGAAAGCACGCCGTTACTTCCCGTTATGTACATTTCACGCTTCTTTCTCGGAGTAAGCCAATTCGCTTCGATAAACGCGACCCTCGATTCCTCTTCAAGCGTTAGAATCGCCTGAACGTGGTCGTCCAGCTTATGCTTCTGCCTTCCACCTCTGGCGTATACCTGCGCCGGATCCTGCTTGAAGATGAACCTCACTAGATCTATATCGTGGATTGCCGTATCCTTGACCACGCCGACGTCGCCTATTCTCTCGGGCCATCTGCCTATCCGCCTTCCGTGAGACATTATGATGTCGCCTATCTCCCCCGCGTCCAAGAGCTCAACGGCTTTCCTAACCGCGGGATTAAATCTTTCGATGAACCCCGTCATGACGATTTTATTGTTTGATTTCATCGCATCGATTATCTCAAGGCATTCATCAACGGTCGACGCTAGAGGCTTCTCGACGAAGACCTCTAGTCCCGATTCAAGGGCTTTTATGGCGCATTTCGCGTGAGTCGTTGATGGAGTGCATATCGTCACAGCTCGGAGCTCTTCCTTCTTCAGCATTTCATCGAGATCTGTGTAGAAGTTTTTTACTCCGAAGTCCTTCGCGAGATTCATCGCTCTGCCTCGATCTATATCGCATATCGCTTTAACCTCGACCCCGAGCTCCTTTAAGACCCTGAGGTGATTTCTTCCCCAAAAACCAACTCCAACTACGCCGATCTTTAATTCCGAGCTCAATTTTTATCTAAATTTCTGGAAACTCGCCGACTCTTAAGTTTCCCCGCCCAACAGGATCTTGTAGAGCCATATTTTCGTGAGCTTATACCAAGCGACTACCCAAGCTCCCGCTATGGAGACCCCTATGAGGACCCTCACGACGCTGAGAAATAGGTTTCTCTGAGAATATTCCAGCGTATAAAATATCGTCACCGAAATTATGTAGCTCACCAATAAAAACGTGGCCCAGACTATAAGCATCAAGCAAATCACGCTAAGGACGTTTCGCTTCAAACCCGTCATAATGCTCCCTCCACGAAAAGCAAATCAGTTATAAGCGCAAGCACCGAGGCAAACACCGCGACGACGGCCATAGCGTATACGGCGCTTTTCTCGTCAACCCTAGTTTTGGCGCAAAGCATTCTCAGCAGGGTTATCGGAGCCCTCTCATCCGTCGACGACGTTAAGCCATCATTAGTAACATGTATAGGCCTTCTTCCCGCGTTTTTCGCCGATTTTATCCCACCGAGCGAGAATATCACATGCATTTCGTTCATTATATGGGGGAGCAGCGCGATTATTGCCGCTATTTCGACTCTGCCCATTATTGCGATCGAGACCATGGCGCCGCCTATGAATAGGCTTCCGGCGTTTCCGATGAAGGTCTTCGCGGGATATTTATTGAAGGGGATCAGCGCGATCAGGGAAGCGAGGAAAATCGTCGAGAAAATTAGCATTTGATAATTTCCTCTGAGATAGAAGATCACCGCGCTTACGGCGAAGAAGGGAATCGACATCGAGATCAATGAGCCGTTCAGAACATCCACGCTGTTCGCGGCGTTGCAGACGACCGGATAAGAAAGCACGATCATGAATGGATAAACCTTGTAAAGCCTAGTTTTCCCGAGGAAAGGGATAACCGGCCTCGGGATGAAAACCCCGGTTAACAGAATCGGTATCGAGCATAGAATCAGGAGGAGAGGTTTTAGCTTGGGATTGATCTCGCCTCTAATATCTTCTATTAAGCCTATAGCCGACGCGATTAAACAGGCGAAGATCAAGGAGGCTTCTTCAACTCCTCCGCCGAAAAAAGCATGGATTAAGAAAGCCGACACGCTGCCTATGACCATGGCGAGTCCACCCGTTTTCGGTATGAGCGGCTTCCAAGGTTTATGGACATCGATTCCTGAGATTCCTAGGGATTTTCCGAGCTTGATCATTAGGGGGGCCGTGAGCATCGTAATTATGAATGCGGCGAGAGGCTCGAACATTCTCGAAGAAGAAGAACCTCTCGAAGTAAAAAGTCTTGTGAAACCCTAATATCGGCCGTGAAAAAGGAAAGGCGAGGCTCATGCTCCACATGAACCCGGAAAAATTCGAAATAAAAATCGACGCAGCGCATAAGGAGATCGCGCGGAAGGCCAGGGAATTCGCTGAAAGAGAGGTGGAACCAGTTTCTAGAGAGATTCATGAGAAAGGTGTTATCTCGAGATCCTTGTTGAGAAAAGCGGGAGAACAGGGATTCTTCGGAGTATGCGTTCCACGCGAGCTAAGTGGAGTTGGATCCGATCTCTTAGGACTAGCCTTAATGATCGAGGAGCTTAGTAAAGCATCAACATCCTTCGCGTTAGCAATTTTGGTCCCATACCTATTCACAATTCCATTAATGACCTTCGGATCACAGCAACAGAAAAGCAGATACGTCCCGAAGATTGCGTCCGGAAAACTTTATGCAGCGCACGCCGCGACCGAGCCCACTTCCGGAAGCGATTTAGCGGGAATAAAGACTAACGCGAAGAGGCGTGGAGCTGAGTGGATTCTTGACGGCGTCAAGAGCTTCGTATCTGGAGCGGAGTGGGCGGATTATTTCCTTGTTTTAGCGCGTGTGCCGGATTTCGGCGAGGACCCGAGGAAGCAGTTGACTTTCTTTATAGTTGATCGAGAAGCCGATGGACTTGACATAGGCATAAGCGATGACCTAATAGGGGTTAGGGGGATTAGAATCGGATACCTAAAGCTCAGAGGGGTTAGGGTGCCGGATGAGAATAGAGTAGGAGCGGTTGGAGAAGGACTCAAAATAGCCTCAGAGACCTATGGAAGAACTAGAGTAGGAGCCGCCGCACTCGCCCTCGGAGCGATGCAAGCGCTCTTGAACCAGACGATAAACTACGCCGTAAAGAGAAAAGCTTTCGGAAGATCTATAGCCTCTTTTCAGGCGACTAAATTTAAGCTCGTAGATATTTTTGCAGATTTGATCAACGTTAAGCTTCTAGTCTATTGGTCCGCGCGCACGCTGGATGAATCGCCTGAAAAATTGGAAGCGGCTTCCCTGGCCAAGTTGAGGGCGGCGGAAATGCTTGAAAAGGCGGCTATAAAAGCGATCGAGATTCATGGAGGCGTTGGGGTAATAAAGAAAAC
>JAGHCZ010000144.1 GCA_021160205.1 Nitrososphaerota archaeon
CTATAAGAGAATCCACAAATGGGTGATAGACAAGTTCGGCAAAGAAGGAGTCCCAGAGGTAGAGGTCTTCGTGGCGAACTGTAAGCGCGCCTTAAAGGAGTTCTTTAACGAGTTCGATAAGATAAGCGACGAAGCAAAGGAAGTAATAAGAGCCAGAGCATACGCGGATACCCTGCTACACATGAAAGCATTTGGAATGGAGAAAACGGCTAAGAGAGTATACGACTACATTCAGAAGAACAACGTCAAATACTGGTAAAAATCAGTCGCTCAAACCGCCTTATTTTTTTATTGATAAAAATTTCGGGGAAAGTTATAGAGAAAAATTTATGCGAGGATTAGAAGTCTTCTTTTATGATCGTCTTTCTGCCATTGGCCTTGCATCTTTGAACCGCCTTATTTATGAGATCTTTAACGACGGCATCTAGACCTTCGAGAGCGTCGGATGCAAGTCGCATGCCTTCGGGCAGTAGTTCTCTAACTTTGGATTCCACTATTACTCGTTCACGTGCCATGGCTTCTCACTTGTATTTAGCCCGTAAACCTGCTAATTTAGGTTTATGTTGGGCTGGGATCGGGAAATATCCTAGAGTTAGAAAGGTATATAAAGGAAGGTTCTAAGGGGGATTCTTCCAAAGCTTTTCGGCTACGTCCGATAGCTCGAGCCGGAGCAGCAGCTCTTTCTTCGGAGCCCCGGTTTTCTTATCCCATTCAAATGCGTCGTAAAATTCGTCGAGCATTCCGTCGAGGTTCTCCACCTTCATTCCCTTAGTCGGGCCGCTTGTAAGGGGAGCCATCAATCTTTTGGGAAGCGTATCGTCTTTTCTCGTTACTCCCTCTCGAACGTTAAAGCATCGCTTCAAGGTGTATGCTCTTTCACCGATTTTCAGCAGATCAATCGGCGTTAGATTCCATCCGGTTAAAGCGGACATTAAATTCGATAACCGTTTGAGGTTTAGGTTCTTCTTTTCACTCGATTGGAAGGAGAACCTACATACTCCGAGAACTCCCGCGAGCTCTCCGAAAGACACTAAGATTTTATACGCCGTTCCTCTCTTGACTCCGATTTCTTTGAACCTGCTGGGAGGAGGCCATGGGAGGCCGAATTCTCTAAGCCCCATATCAGTCTCCGAGTAATCCCACATTCCAGGCCATATCGGCTCTATATGGCATGCGCCTCTCGGATTGCCGACTGCGTATTGAATTGCCAGAGATTTCGTTGTCCCCCTAGTGTCGTGGGCTGGAACTTCGAGTCCTTTACCGTGGCACGCGAACTCTTCGGCGCCTCCGCCTATTTTCTCAGCCGCTCGTCTTACTCCTTCAGCCAAGAGATCGCCTAGATCTTTTCTCTCAATTATCTTCTCGAGAAGCGCAAGCACTACATCCGGATCGCCCCACCTCAATTCAAGTCCGCCCGTATCTTCTTTTGTTATCAACCCTCTCTCATACGCCTCAATAGCGAAGGCGATTGAATTGCCGGCCGATATCGTGTCTATGCCATACGTATTGCAAATGTAGCTTGCCTTCACTAAGGCCTCGAGATCTCCCATCAAGGTTTGCACCGCGATCAAGTCGACCGTTTCGTACTCAGCTCCTTCATGAGGTGGGGTCTGATACTGGCCCGCGGGAACCCAGACATATCTGCCGCATCCTATCGGGCATCCGAAGCACGCTCTTCTTTTGAGGAGGTATTTTCTCGCAAGTTCCTCTCCTGAAACTTTTTCCGCATTCTCGAAGTAACACGTTTGGAAATTTTTTGTGGGAAGCGCTCCCGCCTCGTTTAGGCTCCTGAGCCCTCCAAGGGTTCCCAGCCGGCTTAGCCTCTCTCCATGACGCTTTTTCACAGCCTCCAGCGCCTCGACCGCGGCCTCGTAAAATTTCTCGGGGTCGGCGGCGGGTATCCCTCTATCTCCATCAACCACTATCGCTTTCAGGTTCTTTGATCCCATCACGGCGCCTCCGCCGCATCTGCCGGCAGCTCTATCGTAGTCAACCATGATATTCGCGAACTTGATCAGCCTCTCGCCCCCGGGGCCTATACAGGCCACCGAGGCGTTTGGATTTCCTTCGTCTTCTAGGATTATGTCCATGGCCTCGTGAACGGTTTTTCCCCATAGATGCGACGCGTCTTTCAGCTCAACATCCTCGTCGAATATGCTTAGGTATACTGGTTTATCCGCTCTGCCCTCGATCACTAGGAAGTCGTATCCAGCGAACCTGAGCTTCGGCCCGAATGTTCCGCCAGCCCTCGATTCTCCGAAAATATTAGTTAAAGGAGATTTGAAGCAGAACTCCACGCTTCCAGAACACGCGGTCAGAGTTCCGGTCAATGGGCCTGTCGCAGCTATCAGCAGGTTCTCCGGTGCAAGCGGGTCGATCTTTTTTGGAAGAACGTCCCATAGTATTTTGGCGGCGTATCCCGTTCCTCCAATGAACTTTTTCGCTAACGCTTCGTCGATCGGCTCATCTACAATTTTCCTCGTTGTCAAATTCACTCGAAGAATTTTTCCAGCATAGCCGTGAAGCAGGGTCATTTCCGATCACCTTGAATCCGGCGAATAGGGTGAAAGCGGTTTGCTGTGAAGTTTCGCCACGAGCAGGCGCTTATAGGCCGCGGCCTCTTCAGCATCCACGTAAATCAAAGCCCCCTCTGGACAGTGCTTAACGCATTCAGGGTCGCCTCCGCAGAGATCGCAGATGAGCAATTTCCGCGAGTCGCGGTCTATCACGGCCGCGCCATATGGACAAACCTGAACGCATACTCCACATCCCGTACATTTTCCTTCATCGACGATTACTGCCCCGGTCTTCAAGTCTCTTTTGAGGGCATTAAAGGGACAAGCGCCTATGCATAACCCGCACTGAATACAGAAAACTGGGGCGTCGGCGGGTTCGTGATGTATTCTGACAACGCGTACTCTAGACTTGGAGGGGTTAATTACCTTGAAGTGGTGATAGGCGCATGCGAGCTCGCAAATCCTGCATCCGGTACATTTCTCGGGGACGGCTACTAGCACTTTGGGCATAGAGATCACACAGAGCTCTTTAGGAG
>JAGHCZ010000100.1 GCA_021160205.1 Nitrososphaerota archaeon
AAGTGTTGGCTGGAACCATAAAACCAAAGTACCCGCTGATGAACGCGAAGGGAAAGGTCGTTGGAACAATCGCCCAAATACAAGACAAAGGTCAAAGCATTTCGGAAGCAGTGAAGGGGATGAAGGTCGCGATATCGATGAGGGAACCCGTCGTTGGGAGACACGTTCGAGAAGGAGAAACCCTCTACGTCGCCGTCCCAGAAAACGATGCGAGGCTGCTGCTCAAAGAATACAGCGAGATGCTTGACGAAGATTCGAAGAAGGCGTTAGACGAGATAGTGGAGATAAGGAGGAAGATAGACCCACTTTGGGCGAGGTGAGGGTAATAACGATATTTAAGGGTTCAATTCGAAAAATTTCAAGCCGCTGATGGTATATTTCTTATAGTGCCGTTATCCGAGTTTTTCAGGAATGTCCGAGAAAGCCGCCGCTCCGAAGCTTGTGCTGTCCAACCCCGAGGATGGAACCTCGAAGGCGATAGAACTGGAGCCCAGGGTATTCACGCTCTTCATGGGAAAGAAAATCGGCGACGAAATCGACGGCTCCATCATCGGATTAAAGGGATACAAAATCAAGATAACAGGGGGAACGGATAGAGACGGCTTCCCCATGAGACCCGATGTCAGCGGATCTAGGAGGACGAGAATACTACTTTCAGGCGGAGTCGGATTTAATCCACGCGAGAAACCGCCCTCTAAGAAAAAGAAGCGTAGACAGCGGAGAAAGAAGAAGGGACTTAGAAGGAGAAAGACCGTTCGAGGAAACATCATTAGCGATGCAGTTGCCCAGATAAACGCCGTTCTAGTTCCAGCTAAGAAAGAGGTGAAGGCAGCGTGAACATAGAGGTGATTCAAGATAGGAAGAATCCGCTGCTAAATAGGAGAGAGCTCGACCTGTTGATAGCCTATGAATCGTCAACCCCGAAAAGAGAAGACGTGAGAAATGCTCTATCGGAGAAGTATGGAGTCGAGGCGGAGAGAATAATCGTAGAGAAAATGGAGTCCCTATTCGGGACGAACAAGGCGAGGGCTCACGTTCACATATACGACACGGTTGATGATGCGAAGAAATACGAGAGAAAGCACATCCTCAGGAGACATGGCCTCTTGGCCGAGGAGGTGAAGAAAGTTGGGTAAGCAGCCTCAACTCTGGAAGAAATACAAGGTAGATGGAGAAAAGTTAGTCAAGCAGATAATCTATTGTCCCCGATGCGGGCAAGGATACATCATGGCAGATCACGGAGATAGATATTACTGCGGCCACTGCCACTACACTCAATACAAGCAATCAGAAGAGAAAAGCGAAACGCAGTAAGATTCTCTGGAAACCATTATCTCCTTAGGCTCATCGCTTTCTTGCAGCTTCTATGATTCTTAGGGCCAGCTTTCTAACGGACTCTTCCACTTTCACGACCACGCTTCCCTCTCCAGGCTGACCATAAACGATTATCGCTCGATCTGGAGCTGAGAGTATCGCGGCGAGGGTTAACAAGTCTTCTTCGCCGTCCACGATTAAGACGGTTTTTCTCAGATCCTTCTCCTTCAATAGCTCGTGCAGCTTCGCAACTGCCTCCGGGTTTAGGGTTCCAGGCTCGTTTACGGCCTTGATTATTCTCATCCCCTCGGGCTTGAAGATGTCTATTCTCCTCCTCTCAATTTTTCCATCAATTACGTAGAGATTTATCGGAACCTCGTGTCTCCGGAGAATTTCTGACGTATAGTCTCCGACAGCTATTACCAGAGGAGGTCGCTCGAGCTCGATCATCCGCTTAATTTTCCTAGAAACATCCTCCGGATCCCCGGTCAAAAGCTTTCCAGCAGGCTTTCTCAGAAGCTCCTTAGCCTTCTCCGGGAAGGCTATTTTATCCTTTGGAGGCCATTCAAGCGACTTTGACCGCATAGGAGCCCTTCTTCCTCAATCCAAGTTCCTTCGCTATTTCAGATCTCTCCTCATCACATATTATGATTAAACCGGCGAAATTTCCGGTTAGATTTGTGGATCCGCAGCTTTCACAGCTGCTCTTCGTCGTTATCATTTTGCAGTTCCTGCACGCCCGCTCCTTCGACGGCATCACTTCTCACCTGCCACGGCTTGGGCTTTCTCAGATTTGGCCTCGATTTTCTCCAGTGCCTCTTTTATCCAGCTGATCTTCCCTAGATACGGCTGCCTCGTCGTAACTCCCACCTTCCCCGTCGTTCCGTGAGTTAAGGATACAGCGACGATCCTGAACCTAACGTCATCTCCTACTTCCAATTTTTTCCCAGTTTTCTTTCCGGTCAAGATTGAATGCCGTTCATCATAGGTTATGTAGTCATCCATTATTTGAGAGATGTGGAGAAGGGCGTCAAGAGGGCCGACCCTTATGAACGCGCCAAATTCCGTGATCTCGACTATTTCTCCTTCGCCGACTTCTTGGATGCGGGGGGAGAAGCAAAGGAGCTTCGCTTTAGCTTTGTGATAGGTTGAGCCGTTTCTCGGGAGAAGCATTCCAACGGGATCTACTTCGACATCGACTACCATGACGACGTAGCCGAGTCCCTCGACAATCTTTCCCTCGTAGGCTTCCCTCAGTCTTTCAAGCGCTACCCTCTTAAGCGGTTTTCCGAAATCCCTAGGCGGAATTGCTACAACATCCTCAATTTCCGTAAGGGTGAACATATCCCAACACTCGTGAAATTGCCGAAATTTAGCTATTCAGTTTCAATTTAAGGC
>JAGHCZ010000127.1 GCA_021160205.1 Nitrososphaerota archaeon
GATTTGATCTCGACAATTCACAAGCTTTGGTACGGCGTGGAATCAAGGGAATTGAGCTATATCAAGGATGTGATCGGCGGCCTTGATCTCAAAGGCTACGTTAAGAAAATCATCGGGGGATGTGAGGAAACGACGACGGGAGTAATTAGGTTAAAGGCGATGGCGAGGAGTGGAAAGCTCCTTTATCCGGTCATAGCTGTGAACGACGCTGAGTCCAAAAAGCTCTTCGATAACCCGATTGGAACGGGGCAATCCGCTCTAGACGGCGTAATCAGGGCCACCGGGATGCTCTTGGCGGGTAGAGATGTAGTCGTCGTTGGCTTCGGAAACGTCGGATCTGGAATAGCTAGTAGATTGAAAGGAATGGGCGCGAAGGTAACCGTAGTTGAGGTGAACCCCATTAGAGCCCTGAAAGCTGCGATGGAGGGATTTAACGTCGAATCAATGAAAAAAGCAGCGACCCACGGCGAGCTATTCATAACGGCGACGGGGGATATCAACGTGATCAGAGAGGAGCATTTTAAACTCATGAAGAATGGAGCTATCTTGGCTAACGCGGGGCACTTTGACGTCGAGATAAGTAAAAAGGATTTGGAGGACTTAAGCGTGAGAAAGGAGAAAACTACCTCGTGCATAGAGCAATATATCCTCAAAGATGGACGGAAGATCTACCTCTTAGGAGAAGGAAGACTGGTAAATCTGGTTTGCGCCGAGGGCCATCCCAGCGACGTGATGGACATGTCTTTCAGCCTTCAAGCTCTCTCAGCGGAATATCTCGCAAATAATAAGGGGAAGTTGTTGAGAGACGTCCTCGATGTGCCGAGAGATTTAGATGAAATGGTCGCTCGCTTGAAGCTCGAGGCGATGGGAATAGAAATAGAGAAGCTAACGGAAGAGCAGGAAAGATACTTAATGCGGTGGGAGTTAGGGTCGGAATAAACAGCGGGAGGTACTTCTAAGGGAACAACTCGACGGCTATCATAACTTCGGCGAACCTTGGCTACTTATTCGCTAAAATCCAGATGTCAACCGCTGAGCAAATTGCCAACACTATCGCGACGAAAGCTACCAGCGATGAACCGAGTAACACCGCCATCGCGAGGAAAGATGCCGAGGAGCCGAAGCCGATCAGCGAGCAGCCTATCAAGGTCCTCTTCTTAACGCCGCTCACTTATCTTCACCTTCGAGGGCAGTCTCCCCTCCACGAAGCCGCCAGCTTCGCCGATGACCGAAGCCTACTTCGAGGCTTCTCATCGAGCTAAATCGTCGTCAGAGGGTTATATAAAAAGTTTCGCGCAGAAGCCTTTCGAGCATTACCGGAGGACGAGGCTTGTAAAGAAAGGGATATTGTCGGGGACGAAGACTGGCCATGGGGGCGCGTCACTCTGATTCTGCCTTCTGCCTTTCCCTAAGCCTCGCGGAGAGCGCTTCGACGAGCCTTCTAAGCTCCTCAGCTCTCTGCGCATATTGCGTTATCCTGTTTTCATAGATTTCTATGGCCTTGCCTATGTTTTCCTTCCGCTTCTTCATCAGCTCATAGCCTCTATCAAGCGGCTGCTTCATCATGACACCTGCTCCCAAGCTGACTTGAATATCTTGAAGCTCTTTGACCTCTGCGTGGAGGAAGTTTCCGCCCCCTATCGGCACCAAGATCTTAACCGCGTCTTTATGCTTCTTGAGCTCCTCTATTAGGCTGATCGCGCCCTCATACTCGGTTAGGAGAGCCCTCAGAGTCGCGATGTTTGATTGAAGTTCGGATATCGCTCGCTCTAACGCCTGCAGCTCGGCGACCGCTCTTGCGAGATTTTCCTCGATGGAGGACATGCTTGAAACCTCGCTTAAATTACAAAGCTAACTTCATGAAGGATCATATATCTTTTCCCAAAGCTCTAAGTTTATCTCGAGCCTCATCCCCCGGGGACTTGGTGGAGCATATGAAGATCTCAGAGGCTCAAAGAAGAATGTTGGAATTTGAGAAAGCTAGAAGCTGGGATAAATTTAGTGAATCGCAGGTATTCACCCATTTAATTGAGGAAGTTTCCGAAATCGGGCGCCACATACTTGTCAGAGAGGGATATAAGGCCCCGAAGCTCGGACACCGAGCTCCAGAAGACGAAGTTTGGAGGGAATTTGGGCAAGCGTTCTCACTTTTTCTTCAATTGGCGAATAGGCTGGGAGTAGACTTAGAGAAGGCATTCATGAAGGAGATCGAAATAATGGAGAGGAGATTTGATCCCGAAGAGTGGAGAAACTACATTCGAAGGAGATTAAAGAAAGGTTTGAGCGGCGGCTAAGGCTCCTTTCCTGGCCTCTAAGAGCGATTCCCCGGCGGCGATTAAAATCACGTCTCCATGTTCGGGCTTCACGATCCTTATCAGCTGAAGGGCGAAGTCTGGCTGCTCGGAAGTTAAATCCGAAACCCCCGGCATCAATAATTTGCCATTCCTGTATGTTAGTATCATAAGGGCCCTTGCGCCCGCCTTTATCGCTTCATCCCTTTGCTCTAATCCCTTCTTGATCTTCTCTCCGACGTTCTTCACAATCAACGCGTAATTGCTAGAATATTGCCACGGAAAATTCGCTTCGATCGGGCCGATGGCCCTGATGGTTTCCTTCAACTCGTTCACCAGCTTGACGCCTTTCTTGCTGAGACTGCATCCGCCTTTCCCATAGACTTCTATTAACGACTTAGACTTCAATCTTTGAAGCATCGTCCTGACAACTCCTTCTCCGAGACCTAGGCGCTCACTCAGCTTTTTTCTCCCGATCAGTTTCTCTTCGTCGAGGATTAAGAGTAAGTCTATGAACTCGAATTTTTGAAAGGTGGGCTGCGGCCCGGGTTCCCTCTTCGAGAGAGCGTCCAAGAGGCTTCTTACGCTTTTTGAATTCATTCTCTCGATCAATAAATTTCACATCGGTGATTAAAGTTTTCCCGCCGCAAGAGCTTTTTGAATCACGTATCCTAGGAACCGAGAACTGCGACTTTGATGAGGTTCTTTGAAAAAGGCTTCAGATCCCCTAGTTCCTGACCAGTTCCCACGAAAAGTACGGGCTTACCGGTAAGATAGCTGATCGAGATCGCGGAGCCGCCTCTGGCGTCGGCATCGAGCTTCGCTAAAACTATGTAATCTATTCCAACGTACTCGTCGAACTTCTTAGCCTGCTCCACGGCGGAGTTCCCGGCCAAAGCATCTCCCACGTAGATCACCGCATCAGGGTTCACAACGCGCTTTATTTTCCTCATCTCTTCAAGGAGGTTTCGATCGATCTCCGTTCTTCCCGCGGTATCTATAAGCACCACCGGAACCCCGCTCGCCTCCGCGCTCATCACGGCATCCATAGCGACGGCCGCGGGATCAGCTCCATATTTTTGACAAACAACCTTCACGTCAACCGAATTCGCCAGTTTTTGAATTTGTTCTATTGCGCCGGCTCTAAATGTATCCGCTGCTGCGATTAGGGGGATGTATCCCAAGTTTTTCAGGTAGAGGGCGATCTTGGCTATAGTCGTCGTTTTCCCGCTTCCATTAGGTCCCACGAAAAGTATTATGAAAGGCTTGCCTTGCTTCCTCTTCTCTTCGATTTTTTCTATGAAGCTTTTCAGATCGGCCTCTCTAAAGAGGAAGTAAATGGTTTTAGAAATAAATTAA
>JAGHCZ010000001.1 GCA_021160205.1 Nitrososphaerota archaeon
CATCAGATATAGCGAGAGCCTTGAAGTGCATTTACACCTTAAAGATGTTGAGAAATTCTAGGGTTCTACTGATAACCAAAAGAGAAGCAAATCCCGCGAAATACTTGAGCCCGGAGTACATCAGTAGAATAAAAGAAAAATTCGGAACGGACGTGAGATACGTAGATTACACCGATGTCTTAAAGCTCTATAACGAAGTTGATGACGAAGAAGCTGAAAAATTTGCTAAGAAAATTTTCGAGGGAGCGAGGGAAATAAGGGAGCCGAGCTTCGAAGACCTGGTAAAGGCCGCGAAGATGTACTACGCATTGAAGAAACTGATGTCAGAAAATAATGCAAACGCGGTGGCAATAGACTGCTTAGGCTGGCTCGAATACGATAAAACCCCGATGCCCATGACTCCCTGCATCGCTTTATCGCTTCTAAACAGCGAGGGATTCGTCGCAGCGTGCGAAGCCGATCTGCACTCGGCGATAACCATGCTCATCTTCAGGTATCTAGCCGGTGAGCCGTCGTTCATCTCCGATCCGGTGATAGATACGGCGAGAAATGTGGTTATCCACTGCCACTGCACAGCTCCGATAAAATTCGGGCGAAGAGATAATCCTTACATTCTCAGAAGTCATTCGGATAGCGGCTGGGGGGTCGGAATCCAAGTCCTCGTGGAAAAAGGCATAGAAGTGACGGTTGCGAAGATCATAAGGGGATTGGGGGAGATGGTCGCGTCGACCGGAAAGGTGAGCGGAAACGTCGATGTCGACAGGGGCTGCAGAACCAAGATCGAGGTAGAGGTGAAAGACGCTGAGAAATATCTTTACGGATTTAGAGGGGGGCTCCACAGAGTTCTAGCCGCCGGCGATCACCTAAAAGAACTTGAAATGCTCGGCAAGCTCATAGGATACAAACTAACCCTTGAAGGAGAATAAAATGACAGTCATTCACGTTTCATTCGAAAAGTTTCATGGAACATCCGGCGCATCCTTTATAACATGCAAACTGATGCCCTAATAAACAGGGGTAGCTTTATCCCTTTAGCGTCTTTAAATACCTATTCAATTTCTCGGCGTGATAAAGAGGATCCTTTTATAGCACGCGGCGCAAGGGTTGCTGCATAAGTGAGCTGAAAAAATGAATTTAGTTAAGAAAGTGATAGCGTTTCTCTTTACGTTAATTGTAACGATCGCTATAGCTTTCTCTCCCCAGATATTGAATAAGCTCGTCTTTGCGGAAGCAAGCATATCTGCACCTAGTTGGGCGAGTCTTCTGATAGAAATTTCGTGGATAGCTTTCCTAGCCACCTTCGTGTTTCCAACAACTTACTTCGTAACCTACGCTATGCTCGGTCGAACCTCTAGAAGGTATAGAGGAAACGCCTCGGCGCTTGCAGTTCCAATAGTGACCGCGATTATGGGTTTCTTGATAGTCTATTTCCTCCAATCGATGGTAACCAACGCGATAGGATACGCGCTCATAATCTTGTCGATAGCGGCTCTATTTCTGACGATCGGAAATAATGAGAAAGCTGTCTACCCGACCCCGAGCATCCTAGGTTCAGCCGAGAACAGCAACCTGCCACCAGTCTCCATAGTCATACCAGCGTACAACAAGGAGGCGACGATAGGCCAGGCGATAGAATCCGCACTCGATCAGACTTATCCAAACACCGAGGTGATCGTAGTCGATGACGGATCCACCGATAACACGGCGAAGATGGTATCAAATTTCTCCTACGGATATCCTGACAGGGTAAAGCTGATCAGACATGAGAAGAACGTTGGAAAGTTTGAGGCATTAAACTCGGGAATGGAAGTTGCTAAAGGAGAATACATCTACCACATGGATGCAGACGGCTACCTAGCACCCGACAACGTTGAGAAAATGATCTCCGCCTTCAAGGACGAGAAGCTTGGAGCGGTTGCGTCGATGGTCGCGATCTCCAACGATGAAAATACCTTGACCAAACTGCAGCAAATAGAATATCTCTTCGAGCAGTTGATCGTGAGATATTCTCAATCCACCGGAAAGAACGTGATAATATGCCCTGGCGCAGGCTCATTATTCAGGAACGGATCGACGAACGGCATCCGAGTTTCGGATAGAACTCTCACGGAGGATGCGGATTACTCATTCGAAGTCAGAAAGCATAAGTGGAAAGCAGGACAAGAAGTGGATGCGGTGAGCCTCACCGAGGCTCCTAAAAGCCTTAAAAGCTTCACGAAGCAGCGGATAAGATGGCTTTACGGAGTGCTTCAGACGATAAGCCGCCATAAATGGTCTCTCCGCGATCCTTGGGTGATATGGGCTTGGTTAGGCTACATCCTAACCCCTCTGGCCATGATAGTGTTGTTCTCCATGCCGGTGCTCGGACTAATCTTGGGACAAGCATATCTAGCATACTTCCTACCATACTTCCTCGTCGGTTTCACGATATTCGGCGTCAGCAGACTGATCCCATTGGGCTTGTATAAATATCGCGGGAAGGCTTCTCTGATTCCCTATATCCCACTATACATATTCTACAACACGTACCTCGCAATAATAACCCTATACTGCTTCGCGGCATGGCTCCTACGCAAAGGAGTAAAAATACAGTACGGAAGCAGAACAATACACGCAAAGTAGGCAGACAAAACTCCACTTTTTATACTTACACTATCTCTCTTTCAAAATCAGATCCCGTCAATAGCATACCAAGAATAAGAAAATCTTTGGAATATGCGGCCGCCGGGATTTGAACCCGGGACCGCTGGCTCGGCAAGCCAGCGTCCCTCTGTGGATCTTTGAACTAACCCTTTCCAGACTAGACTACGGCCGCCGTTATTCAACCATTTAACAGGGAATTATAAAGATTTCCGCTCAGCATTAAAAAGAGAACCAAGGCGGTAGCTTCCTCGGCATTGCCTTAGATACGTAGCCTTTCGTAAGATTAAGAAATTTTATCGCCTGCTCCTTAGGCAGAATTAATCTCCAATACTTCCCGTGTTTTGATAAACGCGCATCTATGCCCCATTTTTCACGAAGCCATTCTATAAATAACAGGTTCTCCTCTTTGCTGAAACTTTCAGTCGATATCTGTAGAGAACTCTTAGTATATGAGCCATCGTCACAATACCATATAGCTAATGCTATAGGATGCCTGATGTATTTTAGAAATTGACTTGTCAGTGGATGTGGACCGAGATGTCTGATTTTTCGAGTAAAATCGTTTGCTCTTACATAGAAAGTCAAACTTACTTTCTTTTTGCCCTGTAATCTTGGTTCACCAGTACTTAGCTCCTTTAGCGCTTTATATTTCCACCAGACGTAATTCTTATCTGCAGGCGTATGACTAATCACTACTGTTGCTCCTTTAT
>JAGHCZ010000058.1 GCA_021160205.1 Nitrososphaerota archaeon
CGATTAATTGATGGTTTGGATCTAATATTTTTAGAACTGAACGAAGTTCCGCGGCTGGGAGCGTGTCATATTCTCCCGATAACAGGAAGAAATAAACGGCTTTCTCCATTATTTCCCTCGAACTATTTCCCTAGCTATGATCTCAGCGACCGAATACCGCGCATACCTGTTGGGAATGGTGTCCGAGGCTATTATCTGCTTCGCGCCGGCGTTGAATATTTTGTCGGCGGCGTTTCCCACCATCAACGCGTGGACGCAGGCTGCGTAAACGTCGTTTGCTCCTGTTCTTCTAAGAGCTTTGATCACTTCGGTCATCGTTCCCCCCGTGCTTATTATATCGTCAACGACTACTATGTCCCCAGCTCTTTTAGTCAGCTCTAATTCTATTACTACCCTCCCCGTAACTCTATCTCTACTCGACTTCGCAACGGCGTATTCGGCGTTCAGCTCCCTTGCAACGGCGCTGGCCATTTCCTCGCCTTTCTTTCCCATGGATACGATTAGGAGGTTTTCCGCGTTTAATTTGTTCTTGAGATAACTTGCTAAAGCTTCCTCCGCGTGGAGATTGATGAGGGGTAGGGGTGAGCTCTCGGCGATCCAGGGTGAATGAATGTTGACTGTGTAAATCTTTTCATATCCAGCGAACTTGAACATCCTGAGAACGGACTTAATGCTCATGGCCTCGCCTTCTAAAAACCGCTTATCCTGACGCGCATATGCGAGGTAAGGCGAAATCAGGGAGATCGATTTCGCTCCCAAATCCACAGCGTTCTCCGCTATCAGGTAGGCTTGAACTATGTGCCTGTCTTGGGGCGGGTGAGTGCCTTGGACGACGAGGAGGTCTTCTCCATCAACTCTTTCCGGAAAGCGGATGTAGCTTTCACCATCCGGGAATAGTTTATGCTCGATCTTCATGAGCCTCAAACCCGTTTTCTGAGAAATTCTCTCGGCTAGATCGGTTGAGGCGGGACCTGAGATCAATATCATGGTTTTCAACTCTGCAATCTATAATTTTTAGATTATTTTGCTGTAAAATAGATTAAAATACCGCTGTGAGGCGAGAAGCCCGTGAGTTTTCTCGGGAAGGTGTATCGGAGGGTCCTGGCCGTGTTCATGGATAGGCCTACTCGATTCAGCTGGGTGGATGAAAGCGTGGCCGCTTCTGGAAGGCCCATGACCTTAGACCAGCTAAGGTGGATTCGATCAAAGGGCGTAGAGCTGGTGATATCTTTGACCGAGGTTCCTCTGCCGCGGGAGTGGATCGAAGAAACCGGGTTAAAATATAGGCATATGCCTATCGAGGATCACTCGGCTCCCGATCCAGAGACGCTGAAAAACATCGTAGATATCATGCTTAAAGGCATCGAAGAAGGGAAGAAGATCCTAGTTCACTGCGCTGCTGGGCTTGGTAGAACCGGAACCGTGTTGGCAGCGTATCTGATAGCGAGGAGGAATTTATCCGCGGAAGAAGCGATTGAAGAGATTAGGAGGCTGAGGCCGGGATCGATAGAGCCGAACCAAGAATCATCGGTTCGAAATTTTTATCGGAGATATTTTTCCTAAAGCTGCTCTTTGATGAGCTTTATAGTGGATAAACCTATTCCAGGTACTCTCATCAGCTCATCCGCCGTCGCCGCCTTTAATTTCTCCAAGCTCGTGTATCCAGCTCGATAAAGCGCCCTCGCCCTAACTCTCCCTATTCCCCGGAGCCTTACGAGAGGCAGCAATTCTTCCCTTACGCCATGTTTCAGCCTCACGCTCAATACGTCATAGGGCTTAACGTATTCCCTGTATCCCGCTACTTTTGCTATCTGCGACGCCGCGTAGGCTATCCAGCTCGCCGTCTCCCTTAAAGCCGCCAGGTCCCCGGGTTGAACCCCGAATCTATCGTAGATTTCGGCTTCTGAGGCTTCGTTGATCCATGCTTCGAGGACCAGGGAAATCCTGACCGCGCTCATGTATTCGTCGTAGCTTTCTTCTTCGGGATCAGGCGGGGAAATCATTAAGCCTTCTTTCCTGGCTTCGACCTCTTCCTCCAATAAGCTAGGTGAAAGCCTCTTCATAGGAATCTTGGGGACGTCGGGCGTCAAGGCGATCGAGTGAATTAAGCCGAAAGCCGATGCCTTTCTCGCTTCTCCATAGATTTCGAGGAGCTTAACAGCGGTTAGGGGATCTATGTAGAGCTGGGTGACTCTTCTACCCAGAGGCGTCGCTCTCACGGCTCCGCCGCCCACTTCAACGAAATCCGCTGCCTTCAAGAAGTCTAAAACATCCGTTATCAATCCCTCGATGACGTGGCTTCCATAGACGTGAGCTAAGAAGGTGGAGTCGAAGAAGCCGAGCAGTTTATCTATGCTTTCAGGCTCCTCGGACGCGATTATCGCGAGGACGTGAATTCTCAAGTGCCTTTCCGAAGCGAGCTCAGATCTGATCTTCTCGGGCTGGCCGAAGACGTATCTCCGCATCAGGTAATCCCTTTCATCCCTCCTCCTAGCAATGGTCACCGCGTATCCAACTTCATCGAATCCAGGTCTACCCGCCCTCCCGCAAAACTGCTTGTACTCGAGGACCGGTATCATGTGATAGCCGCGGCCAACCTGATATCTCCTAACCTCAGTCAATAAAACCAACCTAGCCGGGAGATTTACTCCCGCTGCAAGTGTGGGGGTGGCGACGATGGCTTTGAGAATCCTGCGCCTGAAGGCTTCTTCTATTAATGCTCTATGAGCGTGAGAAAGACCCGCGTGATGAAATGAAACTCCGGATGAGATCAGGTTCGCCAAGTTCTCGGAGAAGCTGCTCCTATCCACTTCCAAAATTTTTTCAGCATAGCCCTGTAATGCGTCGCGATCTCCTTGATTGAGAATTTCGATCCTCTCGCTGAAAGCCTTCGCGAGCTTCGCGGCGTATTGCTCTGCTCTCCGCCTGGTCAACGCGAAGACGAGTGCTTGCCCTCCTTCCAGAACCACGTTCAAGACGGCGTTTACCATAATGTTTTCGTGAATTCTCTCGAGTTCCTTCACTTCGCCGTCAAAAAACTCCACCTTTCTCCCGGTCAAAATGCCCTCCTTTAGGGGAACCGGCCTCCACTCGGAGACCACGGGCCTCGCGTCCAGCCACTCGGCGATCTCCTCGGCGTTACTGATGGTCGCGCTTAGCCCTATGAACTGAGCTTCTGGGAGCCTTTTCTTGAGCTTCGTTATGACCATCTCTAGGGTCGGCCCTCTATCCGGGTCTCCGAGGAGATGGAGCTCGTCGAAAATTACCAGGGATAGGTCGTCCATCCAGGGGGCCTTATGCCTGAGCAGGCTGTCCGCTTTCTCGTTCGTAGCGACGATGACATCGTAGTCGGCGAGCCACGGGTCGGTTGAGTCGTAATCGCCCGTCGAGATCGCGGCCTTGAACTCGGATCCCCTGCAAAGAAGATTTCTGCATTCTCGGATTTTTTCGGAGGCCAGCGCCCTGAGCGGGACGAGGTATAGGATTTTTCCTCCCTTGATGAGGTGAATGGAGGCAGCGAACAGGGCTATCAAAGTTTTTCCGGAGGCCGTCGGGGTCGCCAAAACCACGTTTTCGCCGTTCAAGACTCCCGCCTGGATGGCTTTCACTTGAGGCGGATACAGCTCGACTATCCCGCTTTCTTTCAAGTTTTTCTTCAGGAATTCGGGGATCGGCAGCTCTCCGACAAGCACTATTCCTCTTCACCGCCTAAGTTAGCCGATAGACTCCCGGCTTTGGGCTAAATATCTTGCCATCTGAGAGAAGCCTGCTTAGGAGCTTATTGATCTCGGAATCTCTTAACCCCTTTTCTCTGAGTGCTTCTCGAACTTCCTCGTCTTCTGCGTATCCCTTCTCCTCCTGCAGCTCTCTAATCGTATCTAGAAGGACTACGAATTTATCCCTCATGCTTTTGGGCTTTCCGGTCAAGATCACGTCTATATCCGGCTTCCCCGTCTCTACGTCTATTCCAACTTCCGACAAGCTTCTCTTCATGAGGTCTATCACATCTAGGACGTCCTCCTCAGTAACGTGTTCCCTCAAAGCAGCTCTAGCCCTGGCCTCAGCCAGCCTAATCAACGATTCGAGCTGCCTAGCAGTTATGGTGACCGTTGACGTCTGCTGATAAATCGATCTCATCTGGAGATAGAACTCTTTTATCAGATTTGCGGCGGCGGGGGTTAACTCAGGTTGAATTCTCCTCGCGTAGGCGATATATTTCTTCAGGATTTCGGGTTTAATCGGAGGGGCGGTTATCGCGGTTGACCTCGACTGAAGTCCGAGGATGTGCTCGGCCAACATTTGGTCGCGCTCTTTCTCAGGTTCATCTCTTAGAACGAAGATCAAATCGAATCGGGAGAGAATCGTGATCGGCAGCTCAACGTTATCCGTGAAGCTTCTAAACGGATCATATCTCCCGAGAGTCGGGTTAGCGGCGGCTAGTATCGATGTCCTGGCGTTTAGGGTCGCGACTATTCCCCCCTTCGCTATGCTTATGGTCTGCTGAGCCATCGCCTCGTGGATCGCAACTCTATC
>JAGHCZ010000103.1 GCA_021160205.1 Nitrososphaerota archaeon
CATCTAACCTGTTTCTCTTTTATAGAGTAAGAGTTGGGATACCCGGTCGGGAAATCGATCCTGCGTAGGAACAGAAACATCGCAGCGAGGAAAACCGAGCTCAAGCACGTACGTAAACTTATAAAGGCTCGGAAAAGACGTTAACTACTCTATTTTACCTAAGGCTTTGAGCTTTATCCAGTACGCTTGTAACTGGAGATCAAGTTTGTCGTAGTCCGGGAACATTTTTGAGATAAGCTTGTGGAATTCCTCATCGTGTCTCCATCTGATTAAATGACAAATTTCGTGATAAACCACGTATCGCAGGATTCGCTCGGGCAAATATTGCGCATCACGATTCACATTTATGTTTCCTTTACTACTGCAGCTAGCCCACGCATCTTTCATTTTCCTTATGAAAACCTTGTTAACCGTAACGTTTAGAAGCTTAGAGTATTCTGAAGCGATCCTTTTAACAAGCGCTCGGAACTTTTTCTTGGTCCTGGGAACCACCTCGAGCTTCGGCACAAGCTTCCTCGCTTCCTCTACGAATTTTAGTTGCCTGGCAATCCATCTTCTATTCTCCTTTATCACTTCTGAGGGATCCGCATCTATTGGGAGAATTATCCAGAGCTCGCTTCCCCTAAGCTCAAGCCTCGGATTTTTTACATCCCTGTAAATTATTCGGAACTCCACGTTGCGATCAAAGCGCTCTGAATCAACCTCCATGGTCGCAGCTTAATTCTCACATTTCTACAATTTTTATTTTAACTCGCCGTCTAGAAAAAGAAGTATAAGAGTATTTTAACGACAATATCGATATAACACCCCACACGATTCCAGAAAAGTGGGAAAATTTTCTACGCATCAACTTTATCGGCTTAAATGATTGAAAGGTTTAAGATCGAGATTTAGAAGAATGTACTTGGATGAGAATCGCTTTTTTAAGCAGATGGAATGCCACTTGCGGCGTTAGCCTCCACGCGGAGCTCATTTGCAGAAAGCTTGCATCTATGGGCCATGAAGTCTTGGTCTTCGCGCCTAAGTTAAAGTCCGCGAGCAAAGATTGGCATCATAGAAAGATAAAGGTGAGAGATGAGAAATGGGTTTACAGAGTATATGAGGAAACTACCGAGATTCAATATCCGTATGGCGGAACGATCGACGCCGCGTCATTTCTCCAAGCCGATTACGATGTGCTCGTGGTAGAGCTTTACGGGAGGCTGCCATTTTACGAGTTCAGCAAGATCGCCGAGAAGATCAAAAAAGAAAGCAAGCTTGTGGGAGTTCTTCACCTAGGATACAGAAGAGATGTCGAGCCCATTCTGAAAACCATGTGGGACGCGGTGGTGATATTTGATTCGAGATACTATGATGACTTGTTGAAGGGACGTGATCTAGCCAGGTTGGGGAGAATCGTGGAAATATCCTATCCATACGCGATAATGGAGGAGGTTTCCCCTAAAAGGCCTGAATTAGTAGGCGATGAATTGCTTTTCTTTACTTACGGAAGGCAGCCGCATCTCGAATACATAGACTACATTAGAGCCCTGAGAAAGCTTGGAACGAGTTATGATTTCAAGTACTTCGTGATCAGAAGCAATCAGAAATTGCCCGTGGAGGAACCCTGGCTGATTCAAGAAGTCGATAGACCTAGCCTATCCAGAATCTACGAATACTTGAAAGGCGCCGATATTCACTTGCTACCTAAGGGAGATACGAGGGGAGTCGTCGTCTCGTCAACCGCGGCCCAATGTCTTTACTCGGGAACTCCCACAATAGTTCCTGACACGAGATATTTTGAAACAATACCGGTAGATGAAGCTGGCATGGGAGCTGTGGTGAAATATAAGCTCGGCGATGTCGATGATTTAGTGATGAAGATCAGGCTTTTAATAGAGAACGAATACGCGCGGAGAAAGGTTTCGGAGAATGCGAGGAGATTTGCATTAAAGAATAGCGATGAGATCGCTGCAAAAATGTTCTTGGATTTATTTGAATCTATTTAGAAGCCGCTTAGTAAATTCTCCCCTTGTCGAGCTCTCCTAAGAGGGCGTTAAGCGATAAAATCCCGATCCCGATCATGGAATCCGAGGCGCCGTAGGTTATCACTATTTCGTCTTTTCCAACTCTGGCCGCTCCACATGGAAAGATCGTTAAAGGCCTATCGCCTATTTTTTCGTAAGGCCTACTAGGCTCCATGATGTATTTCGGAGTAACCGCCTCTAAAGCGACCTCGTTCTTCGAGAAGGAGAACTCCGCGGCGAACACACGGTAAACCACGAAGTCCTTATCTACCGCGTGAATCAAGGTAAGAAGCTTGTTCTTATGCCTATTCGCTATCGGAGTAGCCCACCCCAGCTTTCCCTCAAATGAGGCCTTCTTCAAGGCCTCGACGCCGCCGTCTATCTCAAGCTCCCTCAGCTCTACTCCATGATTTATCAGCTTCTTTTCATCGATCTTGCTGATCATCAAGTAGATTGTATCGGTTACTAGGTGAGGTCTGTGAAAGAAGAATATATCGCCGTTCTGCGCCTTGTGAAGAAAGGCGTCTTTGTTGCTTATTATTTTGCTGAAGGTCTTTTCTGAGAGCGTGAAGACGAAGCGCTTTACCCAAGATCTGAGGTCTTCGTCATATACCGCGGTTACCGGCAGGGTGCGATTCTCCCTGATGGATGAGAAATAATTTATCGACCTACCGGTATAAGTCATGTAAAGCTTATCGTCCAGCGTGTAGACCCTCGGATCCTCCGTTCCCCAGATATCGTACCTCGTGGAAGGATATATTACGACTTCTCCGACGTAGCTGTTGATATCCACGAACCTGTTGAATAGATCGTCTAGTGGAACTTCCATTCTGATTATGCTGCTTACGTAGAGATAGTAGCCGAGAATTATCCTCGCGTAGAGTTCGAGAACCTCGTCTCTTGGGTCGTAGATCACGCTTGCGTTAAATGCGGCAAGGGGGTGAGAAAGAGGGTAATCATGAATCGCTATTCTATTCGGGCTGACGACCCCGAATCTGCAAACTATATCCTCGGTCTCGGGAACCCTTATCTTAGACGCCTCTTCGCAGCCCGCCGCCTTCTCAAATTCGATAGACCTAGACATCTGGGAGACTCTCAAAGAATTGAGTAACCTTCTATAAAGTTTTTCTTTCGGAGAGATTTTTATCATAAGAAGCCATCTAGCTCCCGGATCAAGGAAATGAGCGCCACTGACCGCTACCGCATAGACTTCGAAGAACTCGAAAAATGGGTTCAAGCAGGCGGATTTAAGACGATCCTCATTCAATCCCCTCCAGGCCTCAGAGGAGCAGCTGTCGAGCTGGCCGAAAAGCTTTCTCACCTCACGGAAACGATCTTGCTTCACGGCGGAAGCTGCTGGGGAGGATGCGATATCGCGTTTAGGGACGCGGAGACCCTGAAAGCGGACGCAATAATTCACCTAGGGCACGCAAGATTCCTGGAAAAGACGCCTATCCCAACCTACTATCTCGAATGCAGATATAAGATACCGCTGCGGCTGTTGGATGCCTTAGAAAGACTTGAATCCCCGCTCGCGGGCTTTAAGCGCGTTGGCCTAGGGCTGGTTGTGCAGTGGCTGGATTTTTTAGGCCACGTCCGGAAAAAGCTGAAAGAGATGGGTTTCGACGTATTTGTAGGCGAGCCGGTCTTTCCGCTTAGATATGAGGGACAGGTTTTAGGC
>JAGHCZ010000094.1 GCA_021160205.1 Nitrososphaerota archaeon
CGAAGCCGCAGCCGAACCCATCGAGGCAGCTAGCTCAAGATCTTTAGAGTTAAGGTATTCCGCTACGAATGCTCCGCCAAACGCATCTCCGGCTCCGGTGGGATCTATTTCTGGAACCTTATAGGAGGGAACCTCGATCTTTTTCCGCCCATTATAGATTAAGGCTCCTTCCGCTCCCAGAGTTAGGATTATGACTTCGGCTCCGGTATTTTTCAGGGATTCTAACATCATATCTGGATCCGGGCTTTTAGAGATAATCCCAGCTTCTTCCCTCGAGATGCTTAAGGACCAGAGGTTTGAAAGTCTCAGGTCGATTGGGCTAAGAATTATGACGCGGTCATCTCTCACCTTCCTCATAAGCCCTTGGGGATCGAGCGTCACCATTTTACCTCCTCGGAGAAGTCGCCGTACATCCGCTAGGCTGATTTCCCACGCTACTGGACCTAGGTAAATGGCTTCGCTCTCGATTTCTTTTAATGATATATCCGCGGCCCGTGAAAGTAGTTTTAGTTTCCTCTTGCCGCCCAAGTAATTCAGTTGGAATGATGTGGTTCTGGATTCTGGATCGATCTGGATCTCGGAAATATCTATCCCCTTGGACCTCAAAAGGTTCAAGTATTCGCTTGGGAAATCTACCCCGACCTTTGAAACTATTCTTACTTCTGATCCTAGGAGTTTTGCGGTGAGGGCCGCGTAGCAGGCGACCCCACCCATGCTATAATGTGTTCCACGTTTCAGGACGACTTCATCGATTGTTAGGTGTCCGACGATCGTTATCATGTTACCGGGTCCAGTAATTCCTCGGCGAAAATCCGTTAAAAACGATTCTAAATTACTTCAGCCGTTTTCGGAGGAAAAATGCCCTTAAACGGCCTTTACCGCCTCATTTTCTCGAATAAGCCCTATAAGGGATGTTTTTGAGAATGTGGAGAGAACCCTGCGGTGGTGACGAGGTTCTTGGGGCGGGATAAGATGAGGAAGCTCGTAATGAAGTTCGGCGGGACCTGCGTCAAGGACGGCGACACCATAAAATATTCTTCTCAAATCGTGAAAAAGTACCTAGATCAAGGAGCTAGGGTCGTTGTCGTGGTCTCCGCCATGGCCGGGGTGACAGACGGCCTACTGGGGGCGTTAAAAGCGGCGGAGAAGGGCGCGGATGCGGAGATCGAGGGATTCGTCGAGGAATTACGGCGTAAACATTTAGAGGCCTGTGAGAGAGCCATAGATGAAGCCCGGGTTCGAGAAGAGGTTTGGGCTTCTGAGGAAGAAGAACTACGCGAGCTCAAAAAGCTTCTATCAGTAATAGCTTATTTGAAAGAAGTCACTCCGAGGGTAAAGGATTACGTCCTCTCCTTCGGAGAACGATTATCTACAAGGATATTCTGGGGCGCCCTGAGGGGTCAAGGAGTAGAAGCCCATTACCTCAGAGGATGGGAAGCGGGAATAATAACGGATGACAATTTCGGCTCAGCCCGCCCCCTAATAACCCTAACTTACAGGGAGGTCTCTAAGCGATTAAACCCCCTCCTCGAAAGTGGGATAGTCCCAGTAGTCACGGGATTCATAGCCGCAACGCCCGACGGAGTGATCACGACGCTTGGTAGAGGCGGCTCAGATTATTCGGCGACGATCTTGGGGGCCGCGCTAAAGGTGGATGAAATAATTCTCTGGAAAGATGTTGATGGGATAATGACCGCTAATCCGAAACTGGTTTCTGACGCGAAGACCATTCCATTAATGTCCTATGACGAGGTGGTCGAGCTAGCGTATTTTGGAGCCGAAGTAGTCCACCCCCTGGCGTTAGAACCGGTGTCGAGGGAAAATATCCCCATCCGGGTGAAAAATTTGTTTAATCCCGATGCCGAAGGAACCTTGATCACGAGGACCGCCGAAGGAGACACCGTTAAAGCCTTAACTATGGTTAGGGATGTGGCGATAATCCTAGCGAGCGGGGTCGGGATACTTGAACCCCCCGCAACAAGCGCCAAGCTTCTCGAGCTATTAAACAGATTAGGTGTTCAGGTGATAATGCTGTCACAAGCTTCTTCTCAGGCGAATATCTCCATCGCGATCCCCAGCGATGCCCTAGAAAAAGTCCTGAAAGCAATGAAAAGAGAATTCCCAGAGGGTGAATTGAAATTCGAGTACGAGGAGGGGATATGCGTCATCGCGGTGATAGGATCGGGAATGAGGGGGAAGCCCGGCGTAGCGGCAAAGATATTCAACGCGGTTGCAAGTGAGGGAGTAAACATAAAGATGATAGCACAGGGATCCTCAGAGCTAAACATCTCCTTCGCCGTTAAAGAAGATGAAGGGATAACGGCGCTGAGAGCGGTTCACAAGGCGTTCAACCTAAATGCTTAATTTAAATAAAGTGGATATATTCCCCAACTCCGCAAGAGGATGAAAATATGGATAAACTAAGGGTGGCCCTGCTCGGCGCCACGGGAATGGTCGGCCAAAGATTCGTAAAGCTCCTAGAAAACCATGAAATGTTCGAATTAAGCATTCTAGCCGCCTCCTCCGCATCCGCCGGCAAAAAATATCGCGACGCAGCGCATTGGTGCATTGAGGGTGGGGTCCCTGAAAAATTTGGGGAAATGAGGGTCGTTAAAGCGGATCTGGAGAACGTCAAGAAAGAAGGATTGGTCGACTTCGTTTTCTCAGCTCTACCGTCGGAGGTCGCGAGGGTGGTCGAGGCCGAGTTCGCCAAAGCGGGAATCCCAGTTATAAGTGATGCCAGCGCGTACAGGATGGAAGAAGATGTCCCGATATTGATCCCTGAGGTTAATCCGGAGCATCTTGAGCTGGTGAAGAAGCAGGCCAAGCGCGGATGGAGATCCTTCATAGTCACGAATCCAAACTGCACGTCCAACGTCTTGATCCTCGCTCTCAAGCCCCTTCAAGAGAGCTTCGGCCTCAAAAGAGTAATAGTGTCTACCATGCAGTCTTTGTCCGGGGCGGGATGGTTCGGCGTCCCCTCGATGGCGATACTCGACAACATTTTACCATATATTAAAAATGAGGAGGAGAAGGTTGAGAGAGAAGCCCTCAAGATAATGGGCAAATTCGATGGCTCAAAGATAACGCCCGCGGATTTCAAGATCTCGGCCAGCTGCCATAGGGTCGACGTCTTAGAAGGACACACCGAGGCAGTCTTCGTGGAACTGGGATCAAAGGCGGATCCGGATCAAGTAATCGAGGCCATGAAAAATTTCCGGGGAAAGCCCCAGGAACTAAATCTACCAACTGCGCCGGAATACCCCATAATAGTGAGAACCGAGGTAGATCGCCCCCAGCCGCGGCTCGATAGGTATGCGGGGAACGGTATGTCGGTCGTAGTAGGTAGAATACGATCGGATCTGATATTTGACAACGGGATAAAGTTCGTGCTCGTCGGACATAACACTATCAGAGGCGCGGCCGGCAACGCCGTATTAAATGCCGAGCTCGCCGTCAAGGAAGGATACATCTGAATCAAAAATACTCAACCATACGATTTTTTGATTAAAATGATGTTTTTGGAACTTAAAACTTTATAAACAACCTGGAGAAAAATTGATCGAGAAATTATGCCCGAAGATGAGGTTCTCAAGAAGAAGATCTCTAGAAGAAAGGCAATAAGCAGGCTCGCGGCCGCCGCCGCGGTCGTGGGCGTCGGCGTTGTAGCTGGGGTTGGAGGATACTTTGCGGGAGCTTCTGCGGCTGGTCCAGCTCAAACTGTTACTGCGACTAAGACGGTTACCGAGACTAAGACTGTTGGAGGCCCTGGGGCTACTGCTACCGTGACTGTGACGGAGACCGCCGGAGCGGCGACTGTGACCAAGACCGAAACAATCACCCAGACAATCACTGCTCCTGCGAAGACTACCGTTACGGGTCCCCCGCTACAGTTCGTCCACTGGCACTATAGGGATGACATTGTCCACAGCTATGTCCAAAAGTTTGAAGAATATTATGGAGAGAAGGTTGAGGAGATCCTGCTAGCTAACGAGAACTACGGCCCATTGATCGAGGCCAAGTTCCAGGCGGGAGACAAAATCGACATGTGCTATGGAAACTTCTTCATGGTAACTAGATTCATCGCCATGGGCTGGTGCAGGGACGTAGAGACCCTCCCACAGATTATACAGATTAAGGCCGAGATGTACCCGAGCATAGTGGAGGCATATAGCACCGCGGATGGAAAGCTAGCAGGACTACCATACTTCTGGTCCGCCAGATCCGTCCCAGTCGTAAACGACGTGATCCTAGAGAAAGCCGGAATGGCCGGCGAGAGACCGGCAACCTGGGACGAGCTCTGGGACATGTCAAGGCAGATAAAGGCAGCTGGCGCAGCGGAGTATCCGGTTATGCCGCACTGGTTCAACGCCTTCTATGGAATACAGTGGGACTTCGAGGCGGAGCTCGGCAACGC
>JAGHCZ010000095.1 GCA_021160205.1 Nitrososphaerota archaeon
GGCGCCCGCATCAGCCTGGGTGAACGTTCTAAAAGGCTTCGCCGGGTTCCTCAGCCCGAGGTTCGGGTTCCCGCAGCCGAGCGAGATCGATTGGTACATGATCTCAGCCGCGATCGCGTATATTCCCGCCGGATTCGGCTTCAACATGATGATGTCAAGCTATGCCAGAGATAAGGGCTGGGGGATGGGGAGCAAAATAGGCTATATCTCCGGCGCGATAGGAGGAGAGAAAATCGATTTGAAAGCGGATGAGGCGCCGTTTGACGTCGGGAAGGATGGAAACCTGAGGAGGTGGAGGGGGTGGCTGAACGTCATGCGGGTCGACTCGTACCTAGTGTTCGCCGGAATAACGATGCTAACCGTGATCATGACCAGCGTAATGGCCTACGCGCTCCTCGCTCCAAAGGGCTTGGCTCCGATGGGGTTCAAGGTGGCGGCGGCTCAGGCGGAAGCGTTGTCCTCGATTTTGGGCGGCGTAGCGTGGGTTCTTATTCTCCTCGGAGGCTTCTGGATCCTCTTCGATAATCAGTGGGGGCTGATAGACGGCGTAAGCCGGGTGCTGACCGATAACTTCTGGCTGGCCAGCGAAAGGCTGAGGAAATGGGCCGGGAGAGATCCGAGAAAAGTCTACTACATCTTCGTTTACTCGCTATACGTCGTAGCGTTGATAATAATGATCACTTCCACGGTCTTCGGATTAGCTCGCCCCTACGAGCTGGCGGCCACGGGAGCGATTCTAGGTCTCTTCGCGTTAACCCTCGCGCCGCTGCTTCAATTGATCGTGAGCAATAGGATCATGCCTAAAGAGCTCAGGCCGAGCCCCGTGACGAACATAATACTGATAGTCGGAACGGCGTTCTACGCTTTCTTCCTCGTGGCAGCTGGACTCCAGATACTCGCCGGGATAAAGCTGTAAACAACACCCTATTTTTCAAATCTCCGTTTTTGGAATCTCTACTTCAACCACGGTTAAATCTATTTTCACAGGCTTCCTGCCCAGAAGCTCCGCGACATTCGGCTTAGTTCTTCCCCCATCTCCATCGATCAACTCTTTCACGTAGAGTCCCCCCTGAGCCTTTATTCTAAACTTAGCGGCTCTATCGCCGAGCTTCTCGGCCTCGATGTAGTAAAGCTTCTTCATTCTTATCTTATCCGCTCTCCGCTTCAGAACGCGCTTAGGAGTCCTCTGCTCCACGACTATGTCTCTAAACTTTTCTTCTACTTCCTTCAACGCTTCATCATCAATATCTCCATCGAATTCGACCACGGCCTCATATACCTTCGAGGCGATGGGGGATAAGCTCTTCAACATTCTAAGCTCTTTCCTATTCGAATAGGATAAACTCGATATCATTATCTTTCCTGAGGCTTTTTCATTAACTTCTTTCTCTAAAACCGATAGATCGATAAACCTCTTTCGAGGATGCTTTAATTCGAGAACGAAGGGCCTGCCCGTCCCGGTCACGGTTGCGTCTACGTCTTCCCTTCCGGCTCCGTGGAACTTGTAGCTGAGGGCCTCGAATATTTTTAGAGCTGGCTCGCCGATAAGCTCGCTAACCGAATCTGGGTACTCTTTTCCCGTGTAGCCGCATTTCTCGCATCCCCTACCCCAGCAGTATCTACAGTACCATGGAGTTTGAGGAATGTTCTTTGCGAGCTTTTTGTAGAAGCCCTTGACGAAGACGGGGTTTACTTGGATCTCGTGTTCTCCTGAAAAGACATCGATCAAGATTACGATCTCGGGGCTGTGATACTCGACGGGGACGTTGAATCTTCTTTGAATGATCTTTCCGATCTCCCTCGTTATATCGGATTTAATGTCCTCCCCGGTGTCTATTTCGAAGGATGCTCGAACCTCGTCTTCCTTCTCTCTAACGTCGGCTGGAACTCTGGCTCCTACGAGAAAGTTGTTAAACTCGTAGTCCTCGAGTTCTTCTATAACTTTTTCAGCGAGCTCCCGAAACCTAGGCTTATTCAAGGCTCCTCCGCAGATATGGCACGTCTTCGCTTCCAGTTCTCCTCCCCCAATCGCTTGAAGTGTTTTAACCGCGGGCTTAAACCCCGTTAACGCGACCGCCTTTAATACTTCGTCTATTTCTCCGCTTTCCCGATGCCTGAGAAGAGATCTCATGGTGAGAATGGTTTTTATTGCTTTTCCCTTCTCATCGTTTCCCGCTCCATAGCAAAGGGCTGAGAACTGCCTTCCGAGGCAGTAATCGCAGAGAGGATGCCTTAGCAGGATTTCCGCTGCTTTATCTAAGATTTCCAGGATCTTCTCGGAGGTCAATTCCAGATATGAGGAGGCATTAGCCAGCTTTAACCCTAACTACATCTTGTATAGCTTTGAGAGAAGCCTCGTCGGCGCGCGCTTCGCCGATTTCATGAACTTCTTCGTGAGCTTGTATTGCTTGATCAAGGTTTTCACCTCTTTCTCGGTTACTCCAGCTCCTCTAGCTATCCTCCTAACCCTCGAGGAATTGAGGATGCTCGGGTCAATTTTCTCCTCCTTGGTCATGGATTGAATTACGGCGGCCCATTTCTCGATTTTCTCCTCCGCCTCTCTGAACGCGTCAGACGGCATATCGGAGATGCCGGGGATCGGAAGTTTTGATATGAGCTTTGACAGCGGGCCCGCTTTTCTCATTTCCTTAAGCTGCTTCACGAAGTCTTCTAAGGTGAACTCTCCGCGGAGAAATTCTTGGGCTTTCTTTTCGCTCACCTCGATTTCGGCGAGCCTAATCTTCTCCAACAATCCCTCGATGTCTCCTAGGCCCAGCAGCCTCCCAACGTATCCGCTTGGATTGAAAAGCTCTATGTCATCCAGTTTCTCGCCGGTTCCGATGAACTTTATCCTCGCTCCGGTTTCAGCGATCGCGGAGAGCGCTCCTCCACCCCTCGCCGATGTATCCATTTTCGTCAAGATTATTGAGCCAACTGGGGCGACCTCGTGGAGCGCCTTCGCGTGTTTTCCAGCCGTTTGACCTATCGTCGCGTCGATTATCAACATGACCTCGTCGGGCTTCACCTTCTCCTGAAGCATTTTCATTTCCTCCATCAGGCTCTCTTGGCTTCTATGTCTTCCAGCGGTATCGATTAGGATGACGTCAACCCCGTTCGACCGGAAGTATTCTATTCCCTCCTTCGCTATCTCAACGGCGCTTAACCCCCTTCGATAGAAAACCGGAATACCTTTATCGCCCAAGAGCTGCTTGAGCTGATCATATGCCCCGGGTCTATAGGTATCGGCGCAGATCACTCCGACCTTGTATCCGCTCTTCCCAAGGTAGTTCGCGATCTTCGCCGCGCTCGTCGTCTTTCCCGTTCCCTGAATTCCGACCAGCATGATTACATAGGGCTTCTTCTTTACTTCGATTTTGGACGGCTTTTCTCCGAGAAGCTTGACGAGTTCATCGTAGACCACCTTGATCACGTGATCTTTTCTCGAGATCCCGGGTGGGGCTTTTTCGAGAAATGCTCTTTCCCTAATGTTGTCTGAGAGCTTTTTCACCAGTTCGACGTTCACGTCCGCCGTCAATAAGGCTCTCTGAATGTTTCTGATGAGCTCTTGGATTATTCTTTTATCGACCGAGCTAGCTGACGTGAATTTGCTTAGAGCTTTTCTAAGCATCTCCGAGAGCGACGGCATCTCAACCACATCTCCTATCGGGAGAGAAGTATTAAGTCTTCTGCAAACTCCGCTCGGAAAAATTCAAAACGTGGTCTAGCCTTATCATTCCGCGAAATATGCGAGTTCTGATCACCGGTTCTCAGGGATTCATTGGAAGAAATCTCTCAACTTATCTCGAGGAGAGGGGA
>JAGHCZ010000105.1 GCA_021160205.1 Nitrososphaerota archaeon
CTTAACTCTGACCCCCAAGAACATGGCAGCGAGCTTTCGAAGTTTTCCCTCGCGATCAAATCCCTCGAATATTCTTCTACCTTTAGCTATAGCAGATAAGTTCCATACGAACATCACCAGCAATAAGAATAGGGAAAGAAGGAGGCCGTTTGAGAGCGATGCCAGACCCGTGAAGGGGTGCAGCGATCTAGGCGAATAATAAATCGGAAGCCCGATCGAAATAATTACTATCGCCTTCGCATCGGCTCCCCCATACAGGCCAAAATAATAAAATGCAAAAGCCAATCCAGAAGCTAATACTATCGAAAGCACGGTAAGGATCGCGAGCCTGGGATCCCATCGGGCGATGATGTCTATCGCGGTCAGTAATCCGCCTATGGCTCCGGAGACGATCCAAATCCGGTCGTCAACTTCTCTCGATATCCAATCTTGATAAGATGCGTAAACCATTGCTCCTGAGACTATCATTATTCTCATCAGATCCAGTGATATCAAAGGTTAATCCCCCACTATTCTATCAAAATCCTTCATAACATTTGGAATCTCGTTGATCAAATCCGTGGCGATCATGTGGAGGCCGAGCTTCGAAAAAGCTAGTTCGCCTGCTTTTCCATTTATCCAAGCGGCGGAGGCAGCGGCTTTAAACGGCTCCGTTTCCCACGCTAAGAACGCGGCCACTATCCCTGAGAGCACATCTCCCGTTCCGCCGGTGGTCATAGCAGGAGATCCGGTCTCATTGATAGCGGTCTCAACGCCGTTTGATATGACATCAATTTTTCCCTTCAAGAGAATCGTTACCTCGTTTTTTCTCGCATTATCTTGAACCACTTTAACTCTCTCCTCGGCTTCCTTCGGGACATCGATTCCGAAAACTCTCTTAAACTCTCCAGCATGCGGCGTCAAAACCACCCTTTCTCCGGAGGCCAATTTCAAGATCCCAGGATAAAGGGCGGCGGCGTCCAAGACCAGTCCTTTCCCAAGGGCTGTTGCCTTCTTCACCACCAAATCTATGCCAGGCTCGCTTCCAGAATCCAATCCCGGCCCTATAACGATGGAGTCCACCCTGGATAAAGTGTTAAGAATTCTTCTAGCGGCCCCCCTCGTGAGCTTCATATCCGTTAGAGGGATCGCGATTATGGCTGGTGAAAGCGCTCTGATTGATGGAATGATTTTCTCGGGAGCGGCGATATATGCTAGATCTACTCCACATCTTAAGGCCGCCATGGCGGCGAGGAAGGGTGCTCCGTGATACATCCAGCTTCCTCCCACGATCATCACGACCCCGTTTTCTCCCTTGTGAGAATCGGCTTTCCTAGGTCTAATGCATTCTTTCACAAATTCGTGATCGATCACTCGGTACATCCGCCTAAAACTAGCTTCAAGGTAGAATATATAGGAACTGCGCTCACGAGACAATATAAAATGTAGGTAGGAAATTTGTTTAAGCTACTTCTTGGTCGAAGGCTTCTTCGGCGCAATCATTATCTCGATGGTGCTTACGCTCCTCGGCCTGCCGTCCTGCCCAACCCTGCCTTCCTCGGTTCCGATGTTCACGTCTTGTATTTCCGCTTCCTTAATGAATCTTCTAGTAACGATTTGGGCTACGTCAACGGCTTTGCTTATGGCTCTTCCACGCGCTTTTAGAACCACTTTCTTTCCCTCGGTCAAAGGCATCGTCGTCGCCAAAACGTAGTTCATCGTCGGTTTTCTACCAACCAGAATCACGGCTTCAGAAGCTTCGCTCATCTAATCCACCTCGTACAAAGCTTAGCTTAAGCTTACTCTATTAAATGTTTTTCCTTTCACGGCCACCAGGCTACTCTGAAAGATTGAAGGGTTTTCCCCGTTTTAGGACCTCCGAGGGAATCCTCGCCTTCCATGTGGCCAAAAACTTCAAGTCCTCGTTTCTATTCCTGAGATTGTCCGGAAGCATCCTAGGAATTTCATCTTGAACGGGATACCATCTACCGCATTTTTCGCAGAGAATTACCCCGCTTACGATTTCGCGTCTCCAGCATTCATCGCAATCCGGCTCCGCGCGCAGCTCGCTGATCCAAGAGACACGATACCCGCAGTAGAGTTCGCATCTCTTAGGTTTCGAGGCTATTTCAACTTCCTTAACTTCGAATGCGTAGAGCTTAAGCGGGAAGTGCTTACATATAGGGCACGCTAGGAGATCCATCAATCTATACTTCACGTTGTTCTACCCATAACGAGTGAAGAGGTCGTCTAAAATAAGGTTTATCAAGAGAACCTTAGGTTAACTCTCTGAGCGAATTTGAGTTATGATGTGAAAATCACCTCGAGGAACTATTTTCCGGTTGCTTTCTCATTGGCTCTCACTTGGATAGTTACGCTCCTAGGAGCTCAAGCAAAACTAAGTTTTCCGAGATTAATTATAACGCCGATCGAGGAGCCGGCGCCAACGGCGCCTCCGGGCCAGGCATTACTGAATCCAGCGCCTTACCTGAACACGTTAATAGTTATCGGATTGATTACTGCTTCAGGTGTAGTGGTGCTTTATCTCGCGAGAAAGAAGAGAAAGCTGTTCAGAGCCCTCATCGGGTCTTTGATCTGGCTTATCTCCTTCAGCATAACAACAATCTATCTCCTCGATATAGCCCTAATAATAGAC
>JAGHCZ010000014.1 GCA_021160205.1 Nitrososphaerota archaeon
ATTAAAAAGCCCCTGAAAACAGGTTTTTCTCCAATGGAAATAAGGGGGTGGTTGAAATTTCCTGTGAAAAAGTAAAAGAGGCTTAATCAGGCGACTTTTAGCGAAAAATAAGGCGAAAATATGTTTAAGTTCACAGACTCCTTCACGGGAAAAATATAGCCCTTTTCAGTTGAAAGCCTATTAAAGCCCCCTGACCCCCTCTATTTCCACTGGAGAATACGCATCTACAATTTTAGAGGGAGAATTTGAATAATTTAAAGAAAAATGGAGTTATTCCTTTAGAAAAATAGTGGATTCAATTCTTAAGCTCTTTCCGCCTAGATTAACAAGGGGCTGCTTCTCTATGAAGCATAATAAAAACAGTGATTCACAGGGGCTTTTCCAATCGAAATCGAGGGGTAGAGAGGATCCCCTAAAGGAAGTTTTTGAGCGTGCGCTTAGCAAGCCTAAGATATTTAAAAACAGAAACGTGATGAGATCAGACTACGTTCCGGATAGGCTTCCTCATAGGGATGACCACATTAGGAAGCTAGGCGAGATTTTAGCTCCCGCCTTGAGTTTCTCGAGGCCGAGTAATATCTTCATTTACGGGAAAACGGGCACAGGAAAGACCGCGGTCGTGAAATACGTCTTTAAACGATTCAAGGAAATGGCCTTGAAAGAAAATCTACCGCTTGCATTCGCTCACGTAAATTGCAGGATATCAGGCACAGAATATAAGGCCCTAACCGAGCTCTGCGACGCTATCGGGGTAAAGGTCCCCTTCACCGGGTTGTCGAGGGCGGAGGTCTATAATAGGCTCAGAAGAGGCTTAAAAGAGGGTGGAGTGCTTCTCGTGGCCTGCTTCGATGAAGTAGACGCGTTGGTGAAGAACTATGGAGACAACCTCCTCTACGAGTTAACTAGGATAAATGAAGGCATGGACGGATGCGGATTATCTATAGTCGGAATATCGAACGACCTTCACTTCAAAGATTACTTAGACCCCAGGGTTCTCAGCAGTCTAAGCGAGGAAGAGCTGGTTTTCCACCCATACACGGCCATGGAATTAGTGAATATCCTCAGCGAAAGAGCGAAACTCGCTTTTCACGAGGGAGCAGTCCCTCAAAACGTGATCAATTTATGCGCGGCCTTGGCCGCCTCCGAGCACGGAGACGCGAGAAGGGCCATAGATCTCTTGAGGGTTGCGGCGGAGGTCGCGGAAAGAAACGGAAACGAGAAGGTCGAGGAAAGGCATGTCAGGATAGCCCAGAGCATAATTGAGCGCGGAAGGATTTTCGAGGCATTATCAACCCTGCCGCTTCACAGCAAGCTCGTCTTGACCTCAGTCCTCCTCCTCGCGAAGAACGGGCTCAGAGATCCAATCTCAGGGATGATCTATCAAACATATAGAGAAGCCTGCGGGCTGATCGGCGTCGAGCCTTTAACCGACCGGAGGGTCAGCACCCTAATCTCCGAGCTGGATATGCTCGGGGTGGTTAAAAGCGACCTAGTTAACATGGGAAGATATGGGCGAACCAGGAAAATAGTCTTATTAACCCCGGTTGAGGAGATCGAAGAGGTAATAGGCGGAGACGAAATCCTCTCAACCCTCTTAAACTATAAGCCATCAATAATAAGAGAGGGTAGAGCCGCCCGTTAGCCTCGGTGAGCAGCCTGCAGAGAAGGGTATCGGCGAAGAGGATCGTAGACGAAGCTGTCAAAAAGGGATATACCTTGACGAGAAGAGCTCTAAACATCTTGGATGCCTCCAAAGATCCCCTCTCAATTCTCGATCAAGCAATAAACAAGCTTAGAAGAGAGAAGCCGGGCTCCCTGATAATCGACGAAGACGATATACGTAGAATAATCGGAGGCGCTTCCTCACCCCCGAAAAGGATCATCGAAATAAAGGAAGAGGTCTCCGAGCCCGAGCCTAGTATCGAGGTCGATGGCAGATTTCTCAAGGAATATGCAATTAAAGGCTCGATAGAGGAGTTTCGAAGATATTTCACCAGCAGATACGAAAAGCTCCGACGAATGCTCGAGAAGAGGATTAGAGGGGCCATGGAGCTGAATTCGATCCTCAGGCTGAGAGAGGGCCAAGAAGCATACGCGATCGCGATGGCGCTCAAGCGGAGGGAAACCGAGAAAGCAATTCTCCTAAAAGTCGACGATCTCACGACGGAGGCAACAATAATCGTCCCCAAAAACGGCGGAAGACTGTTAAACGCGGCCGAATACATCTTACCCGACTCAGTTTTCGCAATCAGGCTTTACAAGCGCGGAGAATCATTGATCGCCAAGGAAATAATTTTACCGGATATCCCGTCCGAGGCCCCTGAGAAGAAGCTCGGCCACGACGCCTATGTCTGCATGATCTCCGACATCCACGTAGGAAGCAAGAAGTTCCGAAGAGACTTGTTTGAAAGCTTTCTCGACTGGATAAACCGAGCGAGAGACTCCGAAGTAAAGAGAATAAAGTTTCTGGTGATCGCGGGAGACCTAGTGGACGGAGTTGGAGTCTATCCAAATCAGCAAAACGAGCTTGAAATCACTTCGGTGAATGAGCAATTCGAGGAGACCTCGAGACTTCTCGCCGAAATCCCAAAGCACATCAAAGTCATAATAGCTCCTGGAAACCATGAACCAATTCAAAAAGCCCTTCCACAACCTCCGCTTCAAGGAAGGTACAAGAAAATTCTCGAGAGACATGGCCGCGGCTATATTTACGTGGGAAACCCCGCTTGGATCAGGATCGGAGGTAGGGCTCTCCTGATCTATCACGGACAAGGCTTAGACGACGTGATACAAATAATTCCAGGCCTCTCTCACAGCAACCTCGGAGAAAATATTGGACGGGTATTAGAGCTCTTGTTGAAACATCGGCATCTCTCCCCGATCTATGGAGAAAGCACCCCGCTCATGCCGCTAAGCGAAGACCTCCTAGTAATCGACAGAGTTCCAGACATCTTTCACGTGGGCCACATCCACGTAGCATACGCCGGGGCATATAGAAACGTTAGACTCCTCAACACCGGGACTTGGCAGGAGCAAACGAGCTATCAGAGAAGCATGGGATTGAATCCGACCGTAGGGGTGGCGGCCTTAGTCAGCCTAAAAGATTTGACCATGAAGATTAAGAAATTCCTTTAGCGTTCGAAATTCTGAACAACTCGTTCTGCAACGTATCATTATATCAGCCTGAACCGCAAATTAACACATGAAACTAAACAAGAAATTAACGGTAATAATAGCGGTCGCCGTTGTAGCCGCGGTCACGATATCATATGCAACCGGCGTGATTTTGACTTCTCTTCAAAGAACGGCTGGATACCCGACGCGGGAAGGATTCATGGCCGCCCCCGCTAAAATCGTTGTAACGAAGACTATGACGACGACTTTGGCCGCTACGAAGACGGCGCCGAGCTATGAGATATCCAGCGAACTGCCCGGAAGAATGCTGGTCAAGACGGCGAACTTGAACCTCGAATGCGGGGATCCCGAGGAGGCAGTAAATAAGATCATCATTATAGTGGAATCATATGGCGGATACATCGCTCGGATGAGCGTTCACTCCGAGGAGAGATCTTCAGCCAACCTCTTAGTTAAAGTTCCCGAGAACCACTTCTTCGAAGCGTTAGAAGACATCAAGAAGCTTGGGAAGGTCTTAAACGAGGAGATAAGCTCGAAGGACGTAACCGAGCAGCACATAGACTTAGAGGCGAGGCTCAGAAATCTAAGAGCCGAAGAGGAATGGCTTGTAAAAACGATGGAGAAGGCCAGCGACGTAAAAGAGCTTCTCATGGTCGAGAGAGAACTTTGGAGAATAAGAGGGGAAATCGAGAGACTTGAAGCCCAAATGAAGAACTTGGAGAGAATGGTTGAGTACTCGTCGATATCGATTTCGATAACCACGCCGTCGAAACCTAAGCCGCCTCCATCTCCATATCCGAAAATAGATTTGACCCCGATCCTAGCTGCCGCCGTAACCGCGGTGATTTACATGGTGTACGGCTTAGTTTTCCTGATAATCGTAGGAGCTCCCTTATCAGCGATCGCATACGCCGGATACCTGATCTATCGAAAAGTAGCGAAGAAGAGCTAACAAATCATTCAAAATATTTTTTCGCGGCTGATCTAACTTTTTCAACATATTCTTGATCCGTGTAAACCCTGATCATGCCGTAGATTCTCGACGTAAATTCGAGAAGAGGAGAACTAAACTCCACGACCCTGTTTTCTCCATTGATCTCGTCGTAAAAATGAACTCTTTCTCCGCTCTTAAACGGCAGAGGCGTGATATAGGGCGTATCGATCCAAATCCTTTCCCTCGGAGTTCCCGCGGTTGCGGCGATCTTTTTCTCCACCTCTTCCACATCTTCTAGCACTTCTTTTGGAAAGTTCTCCTCATCTACTCGAAGTTCGTACGCAACCTTTGGAATATTTCTCCGCTCAATTCTATCGATTATCCATTTAGTTCTTTCATCGTTTTTCATAGCGCACCAAATCGCGTAGTCATCGTTCTTCAGATATTCTTGAACGCTCATCGATGAAAACCTCGATAATTTCTTGATGGTTTTAGCTCCTCTCAGGAAAAGTATCTGAGCAGCTCTAACGGCGTGATGAAAATAGACGTTCATGAAGTTCTGATATCTCGCCAAGGCCATCTCCTCCACGGCTCCGACCGCGTTAACGTTAACCGCGAGCCTTCCATCAATCAGCTTGCTCCTGAGAATTATTCTCTTGACGTCGATGAGGCCGTAAGGTGCCCCCGTGAAGTACGCGTCTCTAACTAGGAAGTCGAGTTTGTCAGCGTCCATGGGGCCGCTTATAATCGGAGATTCCACGGCTCTTCCCTCCAAGACATCTAAGAGTTCTCTACGATCCACCCCACATCTCTCGATAGCTTCGATCAACTCTTCATCTTCCCTAAGAATCCTCGAGGTCATGGCTTCATGCGTCAATCCCTCCTCGTTAAGAAGGGCCTCGAAGAGATGCGAATAGGGCGCGTGCCCAACATCGTGAAGCAAGCCCGCCAATCTCAAAACCTTTCTCCGATGCTCATCGAGCCCTAGCTTCTCCGCAAATTCTCCTGCGAGGTGCATGCATCCTAAGGAATGATCAAACCTGCTGTGCCTAGCTCCGGGATATACCAAATAGACGAAGGGAAGCTGAATTATTCTTCTAAGCCTCTGAACGGCGTAGGTGTCAATTACCCCGAGTTCCTCCTCGGTGACGCTGATATCTCCGTGAACCGGGTCTTTGATCAGCTTAAGCCTCAAGCCCGAATCCAATTTCCACCGGATCCATATAAAAATGGCTTCAAAGCTTCTTTTTCTCCAAAGCAGTCTCCACGGCCTTCACGATCTCGGAGAACACCATCTCCGAGTCTCTTCCCGCGTCAATCCTCAGGAGCTCTCCCCTATCCACGTACTCGAGATACTTCTCCCTAACTTGCCTGAGGAACTCGATTCTCTCAAACCTAGTCTTTCTCCTCTTCTTAAGCCTCTCTAAGCCAACGGCCGGATCCACATCCAAGAGAATCGCGACATCCGGCCTCCTAGAGTACTTATTCAATTCCTCGACCCAGCTTTGATCCCCCGTCGTAACCGACTGATAAGCGAGAGACGAGTGTAGATACCTATCCGAGACCACGATGAAGCCCTTCTCCAAGAGAGGTAAAATAACTCTCTTGAGGTGAATCATTCTATCCGCCGCGAAG
>JAGHCZ010000080.1 GCA_021160205.1 Nitrososphaerota archaeon
GGCGTATTCTGTGCTTATCGCCACCGCTCGGTAGTAATCGGGTTTTGCTTTGCCTTCCAAGAGCCCTGAAATCTCCTTGAACTGCCTCCTCACCTCGTCGACCATTTTGAAAGCCGCCTTCGTAACGACCTTCAAAGCTATTCCCGAGAAGAGATACGGCAGAAGCGCTCCGATCAGGACGGCGATTATTATCCCGGGTTTCACGAGAAGCAGCTCGTTTATGAAAGATGCCATGCCCTTCAACAAGCCTTCTAGGGTTATCGAGGTTATCCCGACTTCGCGGGCGACGTAGTCTTGGATGAAGGCTTGGAAGAGGAGGAGAGTCGCTATGGTCGCCGAGGCCATCGCGTATCCCTTAGTCAAGGCCTTCGTGGTGTTTCCAACCGCGTCAAGCGGCTCCAAGTTCTCCCTTATTTCCTTGCTTAGACCGGACATCTCGGCAATCCCAGCGGCGTTGTCGGTTATGGGGCCGGCTCCGTCGAGGGTCATTATCGTTCCAGCTAGAGACAGCATCCCCCTAGTCGCCAAGGCCGTTCCAAAGACTCCCTTAACGAAGTCTATTAGCCAGCCCTCCTGCCCGATTCCGCTTATGGGCATGATTTTTCCAGCGTAGAAGGCTACGCCGAGAGCGGCGGCAATTATTATTATTGGCTCGGCTACGGCTCTCATTCCAGTAGATAAGCCTCCGAGAATGTTTAACGCGGGCCCGCTCGACGAGGCTTCCGCGACTTCTCGAACCGTTTTACCATGCATTCCCGTGTACTTGTTCGTTGAGAGGACTACCAAGGTTGCGCCGATTATTCCGGCGATTCCGGCCGCCAGCATGTAAATCCATTGATTTGGAAAGAGCCAGTAGACGACTGCAGCGTACGTCAGGATTGAGACTATTGCTGAGGTCACTATTCCGAAGGCGAAGGGCTCGAAGGGCTCCTTGAATTTCTTGTAGGAGAGTATCGAGATTATCCCGATTATGGTTGAGATTATTCCAACGGCTCCGATCGCGAGCGGCAAAACCATGAATAACGCGTCTTTCGTCAATACGTAGAGAACCCAGCCTATTATCATTCCTCCGAGCGTCTCCGCGGTGACCGATTCGAAGATATCCGCCCCTCTTCCAGCGCAGTCTCCGACGTTGTCTCCAACCTGATCCGCGATGACAGCTGGATTTCTGGGATCGTCTTCGGGTATTCCTGCTTCTACTTTTCCGACGAGATCCGCTCCGATGTCAGCTGACTTTGTGTAGATTCCTCCGCCGAGCTGGGCGAAGAGAGCTGAAAGACTTGCTCCGAAGGCGAATCCAGCTAGCGCGTCTAGGATCATCCTGAATTCTATCATTTCTGATAAGCCCGCGGCGAAAACCGAGTAGACTAGGAAAAGGATCGAGAGCCCTAGGAGGCTTAGGCTGTAAACGGAGAACCCTAGAACCCCTCCGCCTAGAATCGACACCTTCAGAGCTTCCCCGCTTCCACGCTTAGCAGCCTCCGTAGTTCTGACGTTCGTCCTCGTTGATGCATCCATGCTGAAGAAAGCGGCCGCGATTGACGCTGCTCCTCCGATCAACACGGAGATACCGGTTAGGAACGCTTCTCTTACGGCTATTGAGGCCTCCACGTTCATCGCGGCGGTATAGACTACATAGATCATCACCGTGACGACTACGGATAATACGAGAGTAAAGGACAAGATGGTTTTGATCTGCTTATTCATGTAAGCCTTTGATCCCTCTCTGATCGCCTTCCATATCTCGATCATTTTTCCCGTTCCCATGTGGTATCTTCGAACTATGAAGTAGAGGAAAATCGCGGCGACGATTCCGATGAGCCCCGATGAAATCGCTAAGAACACGACGGCTAGTGGAAGTCCGGATAAGAGCATTTTATACCACCAATCCGCTATTAAGCCCCACTACGACATCACATAAACTTTAGCCCACCATTTAACCTAGGTTAAAACATTAATTTTCTCCTCAGTAATTAGATAATTGGAGAAGAATTCGCGATGAAAATCTCGGGAACTGCTGATTTACCTCTGCACGGCGGCCATGTTCCGGCTTGGCTCATGTCGAGGATGAAATCCATGGCGTCGGCTATAGCGAAGGTTATCGTGGAAGATTACGGCAGAAGAGAGCTGCTTAAGAGGCTTAGCGATCCATACTGGTTTCAATCATTTGGATGTGTTCTCGGATTTGATTGGCATTCCAGCGGGCTGACAACCACGGTTACCGGCGCTTTGAGGGAAGTTTTGAAGCTTGACGAGCACGGAGTCGCGGTGGCCGGGGGGAAGGGAGCGCTGAGCAGGAGAATTCCAAGAGAAATTACGAAGATGGAATTGGATGAAGACTTGGCCGCGAAAATAGTTAGGGCGAGCAGGCTGACCGCGAAGGTTGATAACGCCGTCTTACAGGATGGATACGCAATCTATCACCACGTCATAGTCTTCACCGAAGATGGGGAATGGGCGGTGATTCAGCAAGGAATGAACGCTGAATTGCGATACGCTAGGAGATATCATTGGCTCGATGAAAAAGTTGAAAGCTTCGTCGTCGAGCCGCATTCCGGGATAGCGTCTAGGAGAAGAGAGCCGGTAGTATTGAACATGACCTCTAGAGACAGCGAGGAAGCCAGGGAGACCGCCGTGGATCTGGTCGCGGAGAACCCTGACAAGCTCGTTAGATTGATTAATCTCGCGATTAACAAGCAGGAGACTTTAACGGCGTGGACTGGGGGAGAGGAGAAAATCTTCAAGAAAATTCCGAGCCACCTCGAGATGCCTAGGAGAATTGATTGGAAAGCCGTTAAAAGGGCGTATGACGTGAAGCCGAGAAATTACGAGGAACTAGTGGAGGTCAGGGGAATGGGGCCGTCCACCCTCAGGGCGCTCGCCTTGATCTCCGCCCTCATCTACGGCGCTAGAATTGATTGGAGAGACCCCGTTAAATTCACTTTCGCCGTCGGGGGAAAAGACGGAGTTCCATACCCCGTGTCGAGGAAAACCTATGATCAAACCATATCGTTTATGCAGCAGGTTTTAGAAGGAGCGGAAATCAAAGCAGATCAGAGGAAGGCCGTCCTTAGAAGGCTTCTAAGACTTGAAAGACTATTATTCAAGTAAATCGTAATTCGCTCCTCTAAGCCGAGCGCGATGTCTCTTAGCGTATCTGATGTGACCACAACTGTATGATCTGCAGTATTCGCAGTAAAGTTCTCCATATCGAAGCCTCACAGAGACTATTTCTCCCAAAAATTTATCCAAGATGTTTATTCTATCTCGGAGAACCGAGAAGAGCTCAAACCTGTTTCCGAGGTATTCTCCAACGTAGTCGGCGAGGATTGAAGCCACGAGCCTGTTCCTTCTCAAGCCTCTACGCCTAGCAACGTAATCGAGGCTTTTAACTAGAGAATGGGGAAGCCTGAACTTCGCGGTAGTGCATTTATGTTCTCTGGGCATCATCAATCAAAAAGAGATTTATGAACATTAGCTTGAGAAATATGTGAAAAGTGAAGGAGGAGTTCTTCAGCTGATTAAAGCAGAGGATCTCAGAACTCGAAGAAGAAAATCAGAAACTGAAGGAACAAATTTCAAATCTTCGGGAGGAAAACGATTCGCTCAAGCAGAGAGTGACTAAAATCGAAGAAGGCTCTCTAGGGGTAAAGAAGATCGCCGATGGAGAGTGTGGAGGAGTGGAGTTCATGCCGGAGGATCAGCCGGTAGCCAGATTGACCTCGGATGGATTCCTCAAACCGGTTGAGCCGAACACCC
>JAGHCZ010000145.1 GCA_021160205.1 Nitrososphaerota archaeon
CAAAGAGAAGAATAAAGGACAAATAGCTCGCTGCGCCGCGCACATTTTTATACTTTTCAGCTCAAGGAGGTCTGAAGAACAGAGGAGATTCGTTGCCGGAGGAAAACCGCATAATAACATATAAACGAAGTTATCTGATTCTCGCGGTAGCGGCTCTCCTCTTCATAGCGGTTTTACTCTTTGTAATGCCTTTTTCGACTTCGATTAGAAAATCTTCTTTGAAATGGAGATGCAAGACGAGTGGACCGGTGATATCATCGCCTATCGTTGAAAACGGAGTCGTCTACGTCGGCTCCAGCGACGGCTACATCTACGCAATAAAATCAAGCAGCAGCTAAAACCCGCTTAAAGACCTGAAATTAATGAGATGCGGGCCCGCGGGGCTTCGAACCCCGGACCCCCGGCTTTCTTCCAGAGATTCCGTGTTGATAGAAGGCCGGTGCTCTATCCATGCTGAGCTACGGGCCCTCGGTGCTAAGTCTTATTTCGTGTATTTTAGACTTTAGGTTCGTTGAGGATGGTTATGGTTTTCTTCGAGCTTTAAATAAAGATTTATCGTTGTGAGGGGGGTTTCTGGTTCAGGGGGAATCGATGAAGGTTGGTGTTTTGTTTTCCGGCGGGAAGGATTCTAGCTTGGCGCTGCTTAAGGCGTCGAGGCATTTCGAGGTTTCATGCTTGATTAACGTGCATCCGGAGAGCTCGGAGAGCGCTATATTCCATTATCCGGCGTCGGATATGGTTGATCTACAGGCTGAAGCTCTTGAAATGCCGTTGATAAGCATCGAGAGCGGAGATGATGAAGAAGAGCAGGTTGAGGTGCTTCGCATTGTTTTGAAGCTAGCGAAGGAGGAGTACGGTATCGGAGGAGTGGTAACCGGAGCGGTGAAATCCGTTTATCAGGCCACGAGGTTCCAGAGGATATGCAACGAGCTGGGGCTCTGGTGCTTCAACCCGCTTTGGCTCATGGACGAGGAGGGAATAGTGAGGGAAATATTGTCACTCGGATTCAAGGTGCTGATAATAAGGTTGGCTGCGTACCCGCTTGAGAAAAAGTTCCTCGGAAGCTTTCTCAACGAGGAATTCGTAAAATACCTAAAGAGGATCAGGGCCAGCGTGTCGGGAGAGGGAGGAGAATACGAGACCCTGGTGACGTGGATGCCCATGTTCAAAAAAGAGATCCGGATAATAGATTACGCGGCTTTTCTGAGGGAGAGCGAAGGAGAGTTGATCATCAAGAGAGCAGAGCTGGCATGAAAAAAGTAACGATAATCTCCACGTGCAGGTATACGCTGTCCATGGAGGAGTTCGTTAGACCTTTAAAAGATATCGTGAGAAATTGCAGATGCGGGGTCGAGGTCAAGAACTATAAGGATGTTTTCGTCCCCGAGGGAGAAAAAGTCATTATAAGTGGAACCGCTTTAATGGACTTCGATTACTTAAATTACCTCAAAAACTTCAAGTGGATTAGGAACTTCGAGGGAGGAATCCTCGGAATATGCGCGGGGGCTCAGCTCATAGCCTTAACCTTTGGATGCAGTCTCGTAGAAAAGAAAATAATAGGGAGCTACGAGATCGAATTTCTCGGAGAGAAAAGGAGGGCCTATTTCTTGGTGAGCAAGGTACCTCGGTTAAATGAATGCTTCGAAGTTTTAGGAAGGCTGAACGACGCCCCCGCATACTTCAAGCTAAAGGGGAAGGAAATCTATGGGGTTCTCTTCTATCCCGAGGTCTTAAACAGAGATCTGATCATAAAATTCTTGAAATCATAAACTTCTTCAAAATTCGAAATTTCACGAAAACAGCGTTATTATCTTCGCTTTTTTCACAAGTTCGAGATGTCCGGTTAAGTCGATGAATCTTCGACATTTCAAGAGTACAGCTGAGTCGCTTGAAGCTATTATCTTTCCCGATTTGATGAGATCGGAGTCAACTGTCTTGGATGTTTTCGCTTCTCCCGAAATCTTCTCCGCCTTCATTACTTCCCTAGCCATGGCCGCTATTTCTCCGCTTCTACTTATCTGGCTCTCGAATAGAATTACGACGCGCCTTACCTCGCTCTTTCTCATAAATTTCATGATTTCTTCCAGGGCTTTCCTTGTAAGCTCGCTCAGCCTATATTTTGAGTGGATTTCCGAGAAGTCCCGAAGCACGTGGTCATCGCATAGGATCAGATAGTCTCCTCTTAAAATCGCTTCAACCGTGTTCAGGACGTTGAACCCGTCTATCCATATCTCATCTCCCCTGAGCTCAGAGGGATCAGCTCTCTTAGATTTAATCACGTCTACATCCTTCTTCGAGAAAACCGAGCGGAAGAGCACGGATCTCTCAATTTTATTTAGCTGATATTTGTCCCCGATGAGCTTCAGAGCCGATGTTTTGCTATAGCCCCTATCTAGGAGATATCTTAGATCAGTCCTCGCCTCTTTTAACGCTTTTAGCCTCTTCAAGATTTTTGAGTATTCATTCGACATATATCCCAGGCCTGAGAGGCAGCGCGCCTGAAGCCTTCTTCTTCGGATCATAGATGTCTTCTTGATCTTCCACGTAGATGTCTATCTCGGCGTTGAACTCTCTCGCTAAGAAGGCCCTGATTTCCTGGTAAAATCTCGGCTCCTCTTCGGCTACATCGATTATCGTAGATTTCTGATATTTTGAGGCAAATGATGCGAGGGTGTCGAGCATGAGTTTAGCGAGGTTTGGAGCAATTTTTGGAGAAGCGAGTTTCTGAGAGATGATCCACTTTACGAGTTCTCCGACGGTTTTTCTGGACTCGTTTTCCATAGATTCTAAGGCTTTCTCGAGGATCGATTTTTTCCGCTTTGCCGCGGTGTAGATCGCTATCTTCGTCGGATTTCTCCCATAAACCTCTATTATGCTTCTAATGTCTTCCATTAAGTTCATCAGCAGCTCTTCCTTCAGCTCTGCTTTCTCGTTAATCAGCTCTTTTTCCTGTTTGGGCCATCGCTCCAGCGAGACGAAGTTTTTCTTTCCAAGGATGCTCCAGCATTCTTCAGCTGTGAAAGGAATGAAGGGTGAGAGGAGCTTTATCCACTCTTCGATGAACTTCCTCGCGCCTTTTCCAATTTTTCCTCCAGTTCTCCTGATGTACCATTTCCAATCGTTGTATAATCCATAGAGCGCTTCGGCGAATGCGGTTCTCGTCTTAAGCCTCTCCATCGAAGAGGTTATCTTCTCTATCTTCCTTTGAAGAGCTGATAGTAGCCACTCATCTATCGTTACCTCGTCGAAGTGTTCCGACGACGCTATATTCGTGCAGATCTTGAGTAAGACTTCGAACATGTTCCTCATTTCTCTCGCGTTTTTATCCCTCCAATCCGGGTCGTCCAGGTCTTCTGCCGCGAGCAGCAGCGTGGCTCGAGTTGCATCTGCTCCGTAAATTTCCACGGCTTTCTTCAGCGGGATGAAGTTTCCCTTGCTCTTTGACATTTTTTCTCCTTCAATTTTTACCATTCCATTTACTCCTATTCCCCTGGGCCAGAATCTTTTCTCGAAGATTGCGACGTGCTGGAATATGTAGAAGGTCAGGTGATTTGGAACCAGCTCTTTCGCCGATATCCTCATGTCCACCGGGTACCAGTACAAGAACTCTTTTCTCATATCTTCTAAGA
>JAGHCZ010000011.1 GCA_021160205.1 Nitrososphaerota archaeon
TAACTTATAATCCGCCCTTACCTTTATTCACTCTTCCGCAAATTCTCTGGATAATCGAGGAAGAACCGGAAACTTGGAAAAGAACCTTTAAAATATTGATGGCGAAAGATTATCTGCGATTCAAGTTAACCGGCGAACTAGACGGATTAACGGATTTCACGGACGCTATGGGAACCTTGATGTTCGACTCCAGGAAATTTGAGTGGTCTAAAGAAATCTGTGATCCACTCGGAATCGACGCTGTAAATTTACCCAAGCCGGTAAGCTCAGACCGCGTAGTGGGATACGTTTCCGAGAAAGCTTCTAGAGAACTTAACCTTCCGAAAGATACGCCGATAGTAATCGGCTGCCACGACGTATCCGCTGAGCCTCTTGCTGCCGGAGCGATTGGTGATGGAGATGCGTTCATAAAATTAGCGACCGCGGGAGTGATATCGGTAACGACTAAGGATCCTAAGCCCGATCCTAAGGGGAGAACCGTGACATATTGCCTCCCAACGGTTAGAGGAAAAGTTTTCGGATGGTTTACCAAGACCGCGACCATAGCCTGTGGAACTTCCTATAGATGGTTCAGAGATGTTTTCTGTAAACTGGAAGTCGAAAAAGCCGAGAAAGCGGGTAAATCGCCGTATCAAGTGATGGACGAATTAGCGGAGAAAGCTCCTCCAGGATCTATGGGCCTCATTTATCACCCATATCTTGATGGAGAGGGGGCGCCCTATTATGATCCGAGCCTGAGGGGAAGCTTCTTCGGAATAACGAGCTCTCATAAGAAAGAACATTTCTGCAGGGCAATCCTCGAGGGAGTCGCGTTTTCGATCAAAGATTCCTTAACGATATTTGAAGAACTCGGGATAACTCCTAGAAGATGGGCGATAATAGGGGGCGGAAGTAAAAGCAGGCTTTGGAGCCAAATTATCTCAGATGTATTTGGAGTCGAACTCGTCAAGCCGGCTTACGAAGACGCATCTTTCGGAACCGCGTTATTAGCCGGAATCGGGATAGGAGTTTTCGAAGACCTCGAAGAGGCAGTTGAAACGCTCGTTGAGCCGGAGAGAAAGATAACTCCGAACTTAGAGAGATATCGCTATTACGAGAAATTATTCAGAATCTATAGGAAAATACACGATAACTTGTTGAGCGTATATTGCGAGATCTCAGAGATCTCGAAAAACTTATGAGAAAAAGGTGATAAAAAAATAGATTAATCTTTCTGCCGCTTTATCTCCACCACCACTCCTCGTTTAATGGTGAAAACTCCATCTTTCGTCGCAATTTGCTTTCCCGCATCCGTCATCAGGTCTCTGACTATCGGCTGGCCTTTAAGCGGCTCGACCACGATTTCTTCTCCGGGATTTACTATTCTCATGCATGTTCTTTCAACTTTGCCGTTTACGAGGGCCATGCAGGTCGCGCAGATGCCTTTATAACAGATGTGCTCTCCGCAGAAAGCGAGAGTTGGATCTAGTTCTTCGTAGATGTATCTGAGGAGGGCTAAGACGCTCATGGGGCCTTCCACGGGAACCTCGTAGGTCTTGTAGTACGGCGCTTCATCTTTCTCGGGATTAAATCTGAAAACTTTTACTCTCACTTTCTCCGCCATTTCTAACTCACCTCCGGTGGGTAAAGCTTCGTGTAGATCGGGGGTCTGAGGAATATCTCGGGCTTCCCGGCCTTCATGACTATTATCGTTTGCTTGCGCCAGTTCTTGTCATCCATCTTCGGGTAATCTTCGCGGTAGTGGTGACCTCTCGACTCCTTTCTGAAAATAGCGCACCTGATAGCCAGCTCCGCCGTATCCAGCATAAGCTCCGCCTCTAGCGCCTCCATCAGAGCTAGATTAAACGATCCAACATCCGGCACCTGAACCCTCGGCAAAACTTTTTCCCTTAACATCAAAATTTCTTCTAGCCCTTTTTCGAGCATAGGGCCGTTCCTGATCGGGGCGAGCGTTTTGCCCACCACCTTTCTTAGCTGCTTCTTTAAGGCCGACGGCGTAATGGGCTCGCTCTTCGACTTTAGAAAACTCTCGAGCTTTTCTTCAGCCTTCTTAACCTGCTCCATGGAAACGCTCACGGAACCTACTTCCTTCGCCCTGAGCGCCGCGTGCTTACCAGCTTGAGCGCCGAGCGTATGAGCGGCGGCCAACCCCATTCCGGCGATTCTATTTGCTCCTTGGTATCCACCGGCGCTTTCTCCGGCTGCATAGAGGCCTGGAACGCTTGCTTCGCACTTCTCGTTGATGTAGACGCCTCCGGATGAATAGTGGACCGCAGGAGCCACTTCTATGGGCTCTTCGACCAGATCTATTCCCGCTGCCTTTTTGATGAACTCATAGTGCTTCGGGGTCATCGTTTCATAGATCTTTCTTACCTCTTCTTTGCCCTTAGGAGACCTCGTTACGTCGTACCAAACTCCTCCATGCGGCGTGCCTCTCCCCTCTCGAACCACTTGGTAGATTACCCTCATAGCTTCGTCCCTGACCGGAAGAGGTTTGCGGAGAATTGGCTTCCAATCTTTGTCGTAGAGATTTCCATCCGTGAACTGCGGAGCGAGGAGCTCGTAGAGAACGACCGTTCCCTTAATGCTGGGCGGCCAGACCAAGTCCGTTCCGTAGAAGTCGTTGAACTCCAGATTCACTAGCTCGGCTCCAGCCCTATAGCTCATGGCTATATGCGCGCCTGTTAAGGTCGGGGGATTATCTGTTAGATCCCATATTCCGGTGTAGCCTCCGCATGTGAGAACCGTGGATTTCGCCTTTATTCCGAGCAGCTCTCCGCTAACTAAATCTAGACCCAGCGCTCCTACGACGTGTCCATCGTTTTTCAATAGCTCGAAGGTGAAGAAATGATTCAGCATGGTGACGTTGGTATGCCTCGCGACCTCCGCGGCGATTATGGTGGCAACTGCGTGGCCATTCTCCTCGACGAACACCGATCTCGGATAGGTTTGCCCAGGAAACGGGGTTTGATAGAACCGCCCATCCTCGGTTTTCCTGAACTTAACGCCGTATCTCTCTAAGTCTAGAATCCTATCGCAAGCGGTGTTCGCTATAACCTCTATCACGTTTTGATTCCCAAGCCATCTACCGTAAACCACGATATCTTTGAACATCTGCTCAGGAGAATCTCGCGGATCTATTCCTTTTGGGCCAAACGGCGCCTGAATACTCCAAAGCGCGCAATTCGTCGCGCCGAATCTACCTATAATGCCCCTGTCAACGATCGTTGTTTCAACGCCGTTCTCAGCGGCCTCGATCGCAGCTCGGCATCCAGCCAAGCCGCCTCCCACTACTAAAACATCTGTCTCGAACCATTCGACCATACAAGCGCTTTTTCTCTTTATCAGTAATAAGCTTTTTGAACAAAAAATGAGGGCGCCTCTTCGTTGAACACTTATATGCAATGGTTTATGAA
>JAGHCZ010000048.1 GCA_021160205.1 Nitrososphaerota archaeon
GCAGAGGCGTGGAGGGCGTTCGACGCCGTTGTATCTAAGGATGTTCCGAGGATAACCCTCTGCGATACTCTTTCAGATGAGAGATTTGAGGCGCTTTTAGCCGCTGAGACCTTAGGAGAAAAACTTTACGGCGTTAGGTTTGATACTCCGAGTTCTAGGCGCGGGAATATGAGGAAGATATTGGTGGAGGCGAGATGGGCATTAGACTTAGCTGGGCATAAGCGGGTCAAGATCTTCGTAAGTGGAGGATTAAACGAGGAGGAAGTTCGAGAGCTGTCGGATGTCGCGGACGGATTCGGGGTGGGCACTTCAATCGCTTTCCCGCCTTCGATAGATTTAGCTATGGACATAGTCGAAGTGGATGGAAAACCGTTCTCGAAGAGGGGTAAGATCCCTGGAAGAAAGCAGATCTATAGGTGTGGAAATCTCCACGACATAATAACGCCTTTCAACGAAGAGCTTGACGAGTGTCCGATCTGCGGAGGAAAAGTCGAACCCCTACTGAAGCCCTTGATCAAAAATGGGGAAATAGTTAGAGACCTTCTGAAGCCTATCGAGATACAGGGCAGAGTTCTCGAAAGATTAAAGAAGATCGCAGCCGCGGAAGAGTTCTTACCCGAGCCCAAGTTCTTGATCTCATGAGATCTAATTTATTTCATCCCGAATACGTTATCTCTAGGGATGTCGAGGAACATCGTGATCTGCATCAGCGGATTCGCAGGATCGGGAAAAAGCACGCTCGGTAAAAAACTGGCTGAAGCCTTAGGTCTCAAATACGTTTCAGGAGGAGATGGCCTAAAGCTTCTCGCAATCGAGCGGGGATACAAGCCAGGCGGAGGCGAGTGGTGGGAAACAGATGAAGGGTTCAAATTTCTAAGAGAGCGCCTCAACAATCCTGAATTTGATAAGGAGGTTGACAAAAAACTGCTCGAGTTCGCGAAGCGCGGCGGAGTGGTGATCGACAGCTGGGTTCTTCCGTGGCTGTATCGAGATGGATTTAATGTTTGGCTGAAGGCGAGGGAGGATATCAGAGCTGAGAGGCTATCTAAGCGGAGTGGCGTGTCTATTGATGAGGCGATGAAGATGCTGCGGAAAAGAGATCTCGAAAGCGCCGAGCTTTACAAGAAACTTTACGGATTTGACCTCGGACGGGACTTCGAGCCATTTCATCTGGTTCTCGATACGAGCGAACTCGATGAGGAAGCCGTGTTCAGAATAATCTTAGAAGCGGTTAAAGAATACTTCAAGCTGCGGTAGTTGAATATTGCGGTGTTTCCTCCCACTCTTCCGCCACTCTCGATCTGATAAGCTCTTCTAAACAGTTTTGACAAAGCATTCCGCCATAATATCTCTCAACCGTTCTCTCGCTGTGAGAAAGCTTGTAATCTTTCTCTCGAGGAATGCCGTGTATTATTCCGCCGCATCTGCAGCAGCGATGGAAATCTCTCTTCTCGTCGACGTAGTGAGTGACGGTTCTCCCGCTCGGGGTTCTAATCTTTTTCCTTTTTCTGCTTCTTGTCCTGAGCATCCTGCTCGGCATGTTGGATCACCATCTCGGGCTTTACTTCGAAGAATTTTCCAAGCGGCATATTTACTGCTAAAAGGGATAAAATAAACCATCCGATAAAGCTGAGCTTATTTCCCTGAGAGAGAAACGGGATTACGAGGTCTCCGGGCAGGGTCGCGACGATGTTCACTCCTCCGTAGAGAGGGGTTAGAATAGCGTAAACGAAGTAAAATATTCCAAGGCTTCCGAATAATAGTATCATGTTCTTCTTCCCGATTTCCGCGTCTATCTTCTGATAGTATTCCTGTTTTTTCATGAGCTTTTGAAGCGCTTTTTTATCGCCTTTCTGCTTCGCTTCTAAGAGCATTTTCTTGAATTTCTGAGACTCCTTCATCCTGGCCATATCTTGCGGCGATAGAAGCTTTTTCCTGAGCCAATTCGTCGCCGCGCTCACGACGAGGGCTATGAGGAATATTTGGAGCATTACATCCAGCATCATTCCTCACCAAGCATCTTGCCTAGGAGCGGGTACATCTCCGCCATTCTCTCTCTGACCAGCATCTCGTAGTATTGGTAGAGGATTCCGGTCATCAGCAAGATCCCTATTCCTCCTCCATAGACGTTGAAGTAATCTCCGAAGATGGCTATAAGCGCAACTATGACCGCTCCGACTATGGTCAAGATCTTGATGTATTTTTCAAGGAGTCTCGCTATTATCGTCGGCGCTCTCCTGAATCCCGGAATCTGCATTCCGGCTTTAATGAGCTGATCCGCGACGTGTGCCGGCGATAAGCCTCCTACCTCAACCCAGAACTTGGCGAACAAGATGCAGAACCCTACCATAATCAAGCCGTAAATCAGTGCTCTTATCGGATCGGCGGCGGCTCTGGACAGCGTGCCCGGCGAGGTAACGTAGTAGGCTAGTCCTCCTATGGGGGTGGCTCCCGCCTGCGTCGCGTTGAACATCCCGATAATGTTCAGGAGGGAGTTTTCGTTCATCGGATTGAATTTGCTCCAAATCATGGTTGAGAAGAAGTATATGTTGGTGAAAATGACCGAGGCGAAGATGACGGGGATGTTCGATACGTAGAGGAATTTGATGGGGTATTTCGCGGTGTAGCCTGAGACTCTGGCGTGCTGGATGGGGACCTCGATCCTCAAGGCCTCAAGGTAAATGATAAGGAAAAGTATGCTGATTGTGCCAACTAATCCGATTATGTCCGGGAACCTCCCTCTATACAATATCTCGTGAAATGTTCCGCCGTTCGCTGCAGCCTGAAACAGCGCCAAAACAATTCCCTGATAATAATGGTCGGGAAGCATTATCGGCGAGAACAAATTCGTGAAAATGGCCTCTGCGACTCCCGCCGCTATGAATAGGCTTACTCCGCTCCCCAATCCCCAGCCTCTCTGCACAAGCTCGTCCATGAACACTATCAGCA
>JAGHCZ010000120.1 GCA_021160205.1 Nitrososphaerota archaeon
TCGGATACGATCATGTGTTCAGGCCTAAATCCTATTATGACCTTATCGCTGGCTACGTTATCCTTCACGATCTTTCCGAGCTTCTCATCAAGCGGATACATGAAGAACCCGGCATCCAACATTATTTTCGAGTCGTGCTCAACTAGGTTTGCTTCAACAAAGTTCATCGGCGGACTTCCGAGGAATCCCGCGACGAAGAGGTTCGCCGGTCTCTCATAAACGTTTGTCGGCGCATCGTATTGCAGGATCTTCCCTTGGCTCATGACGGCGACCTTATCCGCCATCGCCATGGCCTCAGCCTGATCGTGGGTGACGTAGATCGTTGTAATGTTGAGGTCTTTTTGGAGCTTCTTGAGTTCGGCCCTCATGTAAACTCTCAGCTTGGCGTCGAGGTTGCTCAACGGCTCATCCATCAACCAGACCTTCGGGTTCCTGACGAGAGCTCTTCCGAGGGCTACTCGCTGCTGCTGGCCTCCGCTGAGCTGCCTAGGTTTTCTGTTCAGCAGTTCCTCGATTCTGAGGAGCTTCGCGACTTCCTTAACCCTTTTCTCGATCTCCTGCTTTGGGTACTTTTTCATCTTAAGTGGGAACGCTAGGTTATCGTAAACGCTCATATGCGGATAGAGGGCGTAACTTTGGAAAACCATCGCTATATCCCTATCCTTCGGGGGAAGCTCGTTCACCATCTTATCGTCGATGTAGATTTCTCCTTCATCCGGCACCTCCAATCCAGCGATGCACCTCAGGGTAGTTGTTTTCCCGCATCCAGAAGGACCTAAAAGGACTATGAATTCCCCGTCACCGACCTCAAACGTAATTCCATCGACCGCGATCGTTTTATCAAACCGCTTATGTAAGTTAACCACCCTGACTTTACTCATCTCTTAAGCACCGTAGGAAGCATAGATAAACATGCATAAAAAGTTAAATCACGCTTTCCCAAAAATTTCGAAGAATCGCCGAAAATCGGAAAAAATCAGGGCGATATTCGCTCAGAGGTGCGTATCGTAATTTCTCTGAAAAGAAGTTTGATTGCCGCGTGGTCCATGAGGATTTTAGAGTGGTCGTTAATAGAACTGGAATTTTTTCGAAAATATTGACCGGGTATCGGCTTGAATGGGGATGAGGAAAACAAAAACTAAAATTCTAGGAGGCCGCGTGGCCGGTCTCGAAGGAAAAACGTAAAAAATACTATTGATCGTTCTTGATCGGGTCTCAGTAGTTTTTATCTTTGGAGGTGTGTGTGATTGGCAGAAGCCGCGAATCAAAGTTGGGAAGAAAGGAGGCAAAACGTTGTTCAAATACTCGAATCAATCGCAAACGACGTATCTACGCCTAGGAACATTAGGAGGGTTGCGAAAGCGGCTTCCGACGCGTTGTTCGATGAAAAATATAAGCCTGCTGTAAGGGCCGCTAACGCCATCGAGATGATAGAGGAGATAATGAACGATCCGAATCTCCCGGTCTTCACTCGAACTCAGCTTTGGATGGCCATATCAATTCTGGAAACGATAAGATCATCTTCAGATTAATCTCCAGAGAATATTTCCGTATAACCTTCAATCAAACAGCCCGGCTTCCCACTTTAAAGAATTAAATTTAATCAGAAATTGTGTTGACCTGGAAATGGATATCGGCAGGGGGAAGAAGCGCATTAAATTCGAGCTAACCGACGAAAAAGGAGATAAGGTGACCTTGATTTTCGAGGGGCGATTAAGCAGGGAAAAGTTCATGCAGATGGCGGATTTGATCGAGTTTTACGGGGGATTTTCAGCTCAACCGGAGCGCGGAGAATATTATTACGAGAGCAGCAAGCTCGCGAAGGTGGCTCAAGTCATAGCCAAATATTTTCCCTTCGGATACTTCACTTCACGGGAAGTCGTAGAGGCGTATATGACGGAGTATAGAGAGCCAATAACTCTCAGCACCACGTCTACTTATCTTGCGAGGCTTTCCGATCGAGGATACTTAGAGCGCGTTAAGTCCGGTAACTCCATCAGGTATAGGTTAGCTCGGCCTAGGGTATCGAGCGGGGCTGATGTAGATATTACTTCGAGAATGCGTAGCTACGGCGTCGATTTAGATCTTTAATCCGATAAACTCAATAGGTCTACGAAAATGTATAACCCACTGGAGGCGAACATGAAAAGATCAGTCCGGGATTTTTTGCGGAAAACAGGGCTTCAAATCCCCGAAGAAAGGGATCTAAAATCTCTGCTGAAATTATCGGCCTTAACGGAGCCTCAGGTCGAGGTTTTGCTGGTCGAGCTGGCTTCAACGAACCTTGGGAGGAAGTTGACTTTCAAAGAGAAGGCGAAAATCCGCGGAGTGAGCAAAGGTGCTTACGCCAGAACCCTGCGACAAGCCGTAGAAAACATCAAAAGAAGCATATACACCCTCTTTCTGCTGAAATATCTCGGAATAATCGGCGACGGAGCCGTTTCCTCCATCCTAGAAGCCGCTGAAGTGCTCAATCAAGGGAAGATCGAGGAATCCGTAAGGCTGATAAGCGACGTGATGCTACGTGACGTCACAGCCTAGAGGGAGAGAGCCTTGACGCAACAGCTCATCATCCTTCTCACAGCGATCTTCTCATCGCTCTTCATATGCCAGACAGCGATCTTCACCTACCTGTTAATCAGACTAAAGAGAAAATCCTCCTTCAGACGCGCGGGAAAACCGGTCATAATTGAAGAATTGCCGAGTGGTATTCAAGGATCGATCCCGGAGAGCGTGATGAGGATTCTTCGAGAAGTTGGGTCGAGCGGCTCTCTCAGTGCTAGGGAGATCAGTAGGAGGCTTGGCCTGAGCAGGGAGCATACGGCGAGGACCCTTAAAAAGCTGGTGGAGGATGGTTTTCTGCTCAGGGAGGGAAAGCCTTATCGCTATAGGATCACGGAGCTCGGCGAAAAACTTCTAAGATCACGTGAGATCACATAGATCACAAGGGGGAGAGACCGTGTCGAAGAAGCCGAAGTACCTTTTGTGGTGGGAATATTATGCAAAGCCCCTCCCAAAGTGGGAAGCGGATGACCTAGAAGAAATGACGAAGTTGATCGCGGAAAAGCCTCCGAGCAAGTCTCTAGAGCACTTCTCCACGGTCGCGTTCCTGGCGGGCTTTTTCCAAGGAACTGGAAAATTGGGATACTTAGAGATCATAGAAGGTTCTGGCGAAAAGATTTACACGCCCTTCATGAGCATGTCAGGCGACGCGGATGTCATAGAGCGGTTCATAAGGCTTGTGGGAGATGTTCAAGAGCGGGTTTCAAGCGAGGATGGAAAATTATTGACCATAACCTTGACGGGGCTTCGAGCGGTCATGATCCTCAGGATGATATCACAGTTTTTGGTCGGGGCAAAGCGGAAAATAGCCGATAAAATAATCGAAAACGGATACAAAATCTCAGACCAAAATAGGTACAAAGAGATCGTAAGGGAGTTGGGAGCGGCTGAGATCGTGGAAGAGCTGCGGGAGCGCCCGGTCACCATAGTTAAGCGGATACTAGACCTCGGGTAAACATCGGGATGAGAATAACACCTAATCGCGTTTTTACTTCTCAAAATTATCTCAACAAGCATAAATAACATTGCGTTTTTCATAGGCTATGCCCTCTAGAGATGGATCTGGAGTATGGGTGGAGGCGGAGGACGTTCAGCAGCTCTTGAGGCCACTTGACGGGATAGATATCGACGCGAACATAATCGCCACCTACTTCATCGAGGTGCCGACAGCCGACCCCGTAAAATGGGCTGAATCCTTCGCCCTTGAACAGACGACGGGAACTTGGGTCAGGTCTCATGCAGAGACAAAGGAGATCAGAGAAGCAAGCGGAGGAAAGGTCGTCGGGCTGTTCAAGGTCCCCGGACTTGAAAA
>JAGHCZ010000027.1 GCA_021160205.1 Nitrososphaerota archaeon
AACCGCCCATTTACTACCCGGGTCTCCACATCCGATGATTAGTACCGGTGCTTCATCGATAAAGCTGTTCCAGCTGGAGAAAATAAGCTTCCGCTTTTTCTCCCGGTCTCTGACCACTATGAAATGCCACGGCTGCATGTTACGCGCTGAGGGCGCCAGTCTCCCAGCTTCTAAAACGGCGTTCAAGACGTTTTCTGGGACGGGTTCTCTCCGATATTTTCTGATGCTTCGCCTCCTGTATATCACCTTGAGTAATTCGCTTCCGCTCATTCCGCGAAAAGAATGCGGAGGCTGTTTAAAGGTTCTCGGTTGAAATTGTCTAAGAGAAAGCTAAGATAGTATTTTGTCCAAGTCTTTTCTCGTGAGTCTGAGGCTCGCCCTCTACGGAGTCGGCGAAATCGGCGGGCTCCTCGGAAAAGTCGCGATGAAGAGGGGCCATGAGATAGTGGGCGCTGTTGATATCGATCCAAAAATCGTGGGGAAGGATCTCGGAGAGGTGCTCGGCGTTGGGAAGCTCGGGGTAACCGTGAGAAGCGGGGTCGAAGATGCTTTGAAAGAAGCCGAAATAGTTTTGCACGCAACTTCTTCCTATTTGCCGAAAGCATACGATCAGTTTACGAAAATAATTCGGCTCGGTAAATCCGTGGTCTCGACCTGCGAGACCCTCTCATATCCCTACTATAGATACCCGATTCTGGCTAGACGGCTCGATGAGCTCGCGAAGACCCGGGGCGCAACCATAATCGGAACGGGAATAAACCCGGGCTTCTTGCTCGATACCTTGGTGGCAGTTCTAGCGGCGTCGGTTCCAATCGTGAATTCGGTGAAGGCGAAGCGTTCTCTCGACGCGGCGACTAGAAGACAGGCTTTCAGAAAGAAGATAGGCGTCGGGATGGACCCCGGGGAATATGGGCAGAAGCTCAGGAGCGGCGAATACAGCGGACATGTGGGTTACGCTGAATCTGTTTGTTTAATAGCGGAAGCGGCTGGGTTGAATCTGACGCGAATAGTGGAGGGTCAGGAACCCGTGGTCGCCGAGGAACCCGTAGAAAGCGCCGGAATATCCGTGAAAAAAGGAGAAGTCCGCGGAATTAGGGGATTTGGAGCTGGCTATCTGGAAGGTCGCGAGAAGATTCGAGTGGAGTTTGAGGCGGCGGTTGGAGCGCCGGAGCACGAGGAAATAGCCATCGAGGGAGAAAATTACTCCGTGGCTTGGAGGAGCAGCGGGACTCCGGGAGACCTTGGAACGGCCGCCGTTATTGTATCTGTCGCGGAGCGGGTCGAGTCTCTGCCTTACGGGCTCTTAACGATGGCCGATTTACTGCCTTTCAGGATAGGGTTGAGGTAGATTTCGAGCGAAACTCTAATTAGCTCTGAAGTGGATCAAATGTGGGTTGTACATGGTCTCAAAAAACGCGGCCCTCGTGGTCACTCCTCTAGGTGTTCTCGTGGTTAGGGATGAAGTAGTCGAGACTTATCGACTCTTCGAAGGCGACGCGGAATCTAAGTCAGAGAAGTTTTCAAAAGCTTTAAACGGAGAGATCGTCGACGAAGTCAGAGAAGTCATTCGAGAAATTGCCTCCAAGGGTTTTCGAGAATTATTGGTTTCTCCGCAGAGCCTTCTACCCGCGCTCGCGAAAGAATACCCCGACATGACTTTTAGGGAATTTGATGGCCCGCTGAATTTAGAAGAAGTGTTCTTGAGAAATGGCCTGGCATCGAGCGCCGATGAGTACCGTAACTCCGTCAAGGAGGTTTTGGACTGCCTAGTAACGGTCGAGTTGAAAGAAGCCGTGGCGAGAAGAGACATGATGATAGTTCACGCTGTTCACATCTTGGAAGACTTGGACAAGCAGATCAACATGTTCTATACAAGATGTCGAGAATGGTATGGAGTAAACTTTCCAGAGCTGGCGGACCTCGTTGACGACCTAGAAGATTACATGAAAATAGTCGCCGAATTTGGGTCGAAGAAAAACCTAAGCGAGGAAAAGCTTAAGGAAATAGTCGGCTCAAAAAAGGCGAAGGAGATCATCGAGAAAGCTAGATCGTCAGTTGGAGCTGATCTGAGCCCGGAAGACGAGGAGAGAGTCAAGGAAGTAGCGAGAGAAGGCCTGAGGCTCATAAAGCTCAGAAAAGAGCACGAAAGATACGTCGAAGAGCTGATGTCCGCCGAGGCGCCTAATCTCGCCGCGATAGCGGGCCCAATCCTCGGAGCAAAGCTCGTCTCGATGGCCGGAGGTCTCGAAAAGCTCGCGAGGTTTCCAGCCAGCACGATACAGGTTCTAGGCGCTGAAAAGGCGTTATTCAGGTTCTTTAGAACCGGTAGAGGCGCGCCTAAGCACGGCGTAATCTTTCAACATCCATATGTACATGGTTCACCCAAATGGCAGCGGGGGAAAATCGCTAGATTGCTGGCCGCAAAGATAGCTTTGGCGGCGAAGATAGATTATTTTTCAAGGGAGGATAGAAGCGGCGAGCTTAGAAAAGCTTTGGAAGAGAGGTTAACGGAGATCAAGAAAAGGTACGCTAAGCCTCCTTCGAAGAAAGCTAAACCGGTCGCGAAGAAGAGGTTTAAGCGGAGGAGGAAGGGCAAATAATTAAAGATGCCGCGATAAGTCTTGGTGGAAAACATGGTAGAAGTTATTCCTCATGAAAAGTTCAAGGGGGTCTATTGGATCAGAGATGTTGAAAAAGTTCTAGCGACCAAAAACTTGGCTCCAGGGGTTCAAGTCTACGGAGAAAAGCTCTATCGAGTTAGATCGGATGAGTATAGAAGCTGGATACCTTATCGAAGCAAGCTCGCGGCCGCGATCCTTAAAGGATTAAAGAACATGTTCATCGAGCCTGGGTCGAGAGTTCTTTATCTAGGGACGGCGACGGGGACAACATCGAGCCATGTATCAGATATAATTGGAAAAGAGGGAATACTCTACGGAGTCGAGTTCGCGTCAAGGGTCATGATACAATTCAAGCAAAACGTCTCGGATAAAAGATCAAACATCGTGCCGATTTTCGCGGACGCCAGGAAGCCGGGGTTATACGCTTCGATCGTCGGAGAAGTCGACGTCGTTTACTGCGATGTAGCCCAGCCTGAGCAGGCGAAGCTCTTCGTCGATAACGCTAGATTGATGCTCAAGGAGAAAGGCCACGGCTTGATAGCGGTGAAGGCGAGAAGCATAGACAGCGTTCAAGAGCCTGAAGTAGTCTACAGAAGAGAAATCGATATCCTCGAGAAAAATGACTTGAAACCAATTGAAGTTCTATCCCTTGAACCATACGAGCGAGATCACGTCTTGGTGGTTTTAGAGTACCGCTGATCTTTCAGATACCGGTTTATCTCTTTCGCCGCTTTTATTCCATCCGCAGTTGCGATTGTGTAGGTGGATGGGCCTCTAATTACGTCGCCTCCAGCGAAGACCCCCCTCCTGCTGGTGGCCAGTTTTTCGTCGACTTTTATCAATCCCCTCTCGGTTAGCTCTATGTTATCTTCTTCTCTAAGCCATTTCACGGACGCTCTTTCTCCGATAGCGAAGATCACGTGATCCGCGTCAACTTCGAATTCCGATCCCTCAACGGGAATGGGCCTCCTCCTTCCATCCGGGCCAGGTTCTCCCAACCGTGTCTTGATGCATTTTATTTTAGTTATTTTTCCATTCTTTCCCTTTAGCTCGATCGGCTGGGTTAAGTACATGATTTCAACTCCTTCTTTGAGAGCTGCTTCTATTTCTTCATCTTCGGCGGGCATTTCTTGCCTGCTTCTGCGATACATTATTTTCACGGTTTCCGCTCCAATTCTCAGAGCGGTTCTCGCCGCATCTATCGCGACGTCTCCTCCACCTACTATCCAAACTTTACCCGAGAGCCTTACCCTCTCTCCTCGCCTAACCCTTTCCAGCAGCTCTAATGCCAAGTGAACTCCCCTCAGCTCCATCCCAGGGATTCTGGGAATTATCGGCTCGCCCGCTCCCGTCGCGATGAAGATCGCGTCGTATCCTTGGC
>JAGHCZ010000053.1 GCA_021160205.1 Nitrososphaerota archaeon
CCTTTTAGCGCGTATTCTTCGATTTTATCCCTTCCATCGTAATCGTATACGGTTATGTTGAGCCTCGCGGCGTCGATCGTTATCGTTTCTTCGTCATCGTTATTTGAGATGGAGATCTCCTTAGTATCGGATTCGTAAACCTTTATGTCTTTAAGATATGCGAGGACGTAGTATTTTCCATTTGGGATGAGCTTGAAAACGGCTTTTCCATCCGCGTCGCTCATCACGGACGCTATAGGCTCCTCATCGAGCTCCGGCCTCAGCTCCACTTCAACATCTTTAACCGGGACGCCTTTCCTATCTTTGACGGTTATCGTTGCTCGGTAAAGCGGGAGATTGAGGTTAAGGGTTTCCACTTCTTCTTCGATTACCTCCGGTTTCTTATGATCGAACTCGCGTTCTATATCCTTGTATTTCACGGTGACATCGTATTCTCTACTCGGGATCGGGCCGAAGGCGACCTTGCCATCCGAATTCGTTAGCTTGGAATATTTCACCGAGTTGTTGTCCCGTAGGATTATGGTCACGTTGGCGTTTGGAACGGGATCTCTGCCTTTTCCATCTTTTATGGAGATCGTCCACCCGCTTACGACGCTCGCGTTAGCCTTGAACGTCGATTTAGTGTAGTTCGATATCGTGTCCTCGAAGACCTTGTACCCCGATGGGTAGTATACCTTGATCTGATACGTGTCCGTGGTGTTTATCTGGAACTCGGCTTCCCCGCTGGAATCCGTTGTATCCCGCTGGCCATCGAGCTCAACTATTGCCCCCGGAAGCTTCTTCCCATCTTTGGTGTAGACAATTACGGTTAGCGTCTGCTCATCCGCGGAGGCTTGGCTTAATATTGTTACTGTTACCGCGAGGACGAGCACCATGATCAGTAGCATTTTATCGAGGTTCCTCATCCCGCTTCCGATTGAGAATTCTGCATTAGGTATATTTATGGCGTTTGCTCCAAAGATGGCGGAGAAGCGTTATGAAGGTATTTCAAGAAGAGGTCCACATCAAGACAAAGGGCGAAGCTGACGTAGTCGATATCACGGATCTCGTGGAAAAAGTGGTTAAGAAATCGGGTATAAGAAACGGGATTGCCCATATTTTTGCAATAGGCTCCACGGCCGCCATCTCCACGATGGAGTATGAGCCCGGGCTTAAGCAGGATTTACCCGAAGCTTTGGAGAGGATCGCTCCTAAAGGCGCCGAATATAAGCATCACTTGAGATGGGGAGATTATACGGCCACAGCCACGTGAGAGCGACGATCCTAGGGCCTAGCCTGAACGTGCCCGTTCAAAATGGATCCCTTGTTCTCGGAACGTGGCAACAAGTGATCTTCGTGGAGCTTGACGTTAGGTCTAGGAGTAGGAGGATAATGGTCACCGTAATGGGAGAATGAGCTCTCAGCGGGTTGAGCTGGAGACGGTTTCTAGGGTCCACCTAACGGCGTTCACTATCTCCCTGAGCCTATATTCCTCCCTAAAGTTTCTCACAATTATCTCTTTCACTCGATCGCCATCATAGATTATATCGTAGGTCAACTCCTGGCCTGGGGGAATTAATCCTCGATCGACCCTTTCTTGATCCGACTTGCTCATCGCGTCGAGAACCTTTTTCACGAGAAACGACTGAAACGGCCTCGCATCCTGAGTCAGGTTAACACTCGGATCGATCACAAACCTAAGCTCATTTGGGGAAGTCATGACCCGAGCGAGCACTTCACCCGTCTTCGATCTGAGAACCCTCGCTCTACCAACCTCCAAAGCAGGCTCAGGCCTCTCAATTTTCTGAACGGGTTTAACTTCAACGGCCTTCTTGAAGCTCAGCTTCGCCAATTCTTCATCTATGAAAACTTTGAGCTTTTCAAGGATTGAAACTTCTTCTCGAAGTTCTTCGATTCTTTTCTCAACGTATTCCTTTATCGACGCGAGCTCCTTTACCTTGTCTGGTTCATCGGACATTTCTACGACACCCCTTGACCTCCGGTCGGCGGAGCGGATACTTTCTTCAGCTGACGCTTGTACATTTCTATTATCTCATCGACCGTTGTCGCGTCTTCAGGGCCCTTATCGAACCGGTACTTTCCGGTAAACCGCGGGAACCGTATCGCCAGCCCGAATCCTTCCTTTATCAACCCCCATCCGGCTCTATGTATGGGGCTTATCGTGATCTCGTCTCCGATTACTTCGAGAACTATCTTCGGCTCGAACCATATATCGGCCTCCATCCCCGTTTCGACCCTCGGATGCTTATGCGGAATCTTATGCGGTTCCAAGATTTCAGGAAGCTTTTGAAGATCCTCATCCGTGAAACCACTTCCAACCTTGCACACAGACTGGAAGATGTCTTCCCGCTTATTGTAAGCCGCCATCAAGAGAGCTCCATACGTCCCGCTCCGCTTACCCCTTCCATGAAGAGCTCCGACCACGACGAGGTCGACCGTGTCCATCATCTCGCTCTTATAACTCCTCTTCAATTTTATCCAGAGCCAGCCCCTCGCCCCCGCTCGGTAGATCGCCTCCTTTCCAATGGCTTTGAGAACGAGCCCCTCGCATCCGCTTTCTATGGCCTCGTGGAAGAATTTCTCGAGCTCGTGGGGATCGTCTGTTAAGATGGCTTTGCTGAGCTTGACTCTCTCGCCTTCCTCGACTATCGACTCGAGGACTTTTCTCCTGGCCTCCAGCGGCTCCAGGGTCAGATCTTTTCCATCCGCGTACAATACATCGAAGAAGTAGAGGTTAACGGGATATTGTTCAACCGCCTTATGAATATCATGTTTTCTCTTTCTGTGCATGAGCTCTTGGAAGGGCAGCATCTCTCCGACCTCGGGATCGACGGCCACGCATTCGCACTCTAAGATAGCCTCCTTAGCTTTCACGTGCTCTCTAACCAAGTCAACCACGTCCGGATACTGCGGGGTGATGTTTTCAAGCCGCCTAGAGAAGATCACGACGTCATCTTTGCTCTTGTGGATTTGCATCCGCTCTCCATCGTACTTATATTCCGCCAAGCATTTTCCGCCGAGCTTTTCTAAGATTTCTTCCGCCGATGAGAGTCTTTCCGCGAGCATGGGCCTGATGGGTTTGCCGAGGGTTATCTTGAACTTCTTTATTCCTTCAAGACCTTCTAATGCCGCGGTCTTCGCGACGAAGCCTATATCCGAGCTCAAGTTATACGCTCTCTCAAATAGGCTCCTAGTTTCCTTTCCTCCCCCGAAAACTATGGAAAGCGCGTCCAGTATGGTCATGTCCGCTATTCCAAGCCTCATTTTACCGGTGACTATTCTCAAGATGTATTTCGCCTCCTTCGGCTGAGAGGATGCAAGCAAGCCGCTCAAGATCTGCACTTTCGTCTCCATCGATCCCTCTCCTGCTTCCCTGGCAATTCTCTCAAGCGCCGAGTAAACGTCCTGCACCGTGAGCTGCTGGGTGAAAAGCGTGATCTGACTTCTCTTCGCAAGCATCCTCTCCCCGACGAGACCTATGTCTCCAAGCTCCTTGTAGGCCTTCTCTATCTCTTTTTCCCTCATTCCGGAGGCAAGCTTAACGGCTCTCAACGCGAGCTTGTCGGCGATCCCGAGCTCGAGGCCGGTGAACGGCGGATATATCTCTCCTATCGTCAAGTATACCACCTTGTCTATTATCTCAGGCGGGGTTTGCTGGAGGAGCTGGACTAGAAGATTCGTCATCTCGATTCTTCCAGTGATCGCCTCAATTTTTTCGTAGAAGCTGACGAGCTCCGAGAAAAACATCCCAAAAAACAATACGATAATGGTCTAATTAAAGCTTGTTCACCGGTTCTCCGGGAAAAATATGTTTCCCCACCGCTGATGGTAGAACTAGTTCAGATCCTCGGACTGCTTAAGATCTGCGGGGACGCTGGACATCTGCGTTTGGAATAATCGCTACCTTTATCTCCTCTCTTCGGACCGAGGATTTTACTTCTTCAAGCACGTCGATCCAGCTCTTCATCCACAATATTTCTTCTGTCCTAGCTATTGGAAGCAGCGGATCGGCTTCAGGATACTCGGAGTAAACTATCAGCTTCTTTATCTTTTTCAGGCTCTTAGGAGGATTATATATCGTTCCACCGAGCCTTTTTCCGAATTTACCGTATGCGTAATGCGTTACCTGCCCGCTCGGAGGATTCGCGATCAACACGACGGTGGATCCCTCTTTGAGAAACGGATACCAGTTGGATAAGGCGACGCATGCCTCATTAGCCTTAGCCGACGCGTTTAAAACCACGACATCGTAATCTTCTGGAACATCGCTTGAATATATTTCTCCGGAATCTAGAACCCCAGCACGCTGCTCTTCGACCGCATCCCCGGAATAGATCCCGATGGATTCGTTAAATCCATTAATCAATACGTCTACCTTGAAATCGAGCCCCGCGATTCTGGAAAACTCCTCAGCATCAGATCGAACCACGTTTCCCTCATTTTTCTCCCAACCAGTGGTTGGATCCGGCTCACAATTCTCAGCATATCCGCCTACGACTGCGTGATTGTGAGCCATCGCGTTCATAGACGCTATTCCCGGGAGAAGTATTTTCGCTCCTCCTCCGAAGCCGGCCATGGGATGGGGAACTATGCATCCTATACCTATTCTAAGGTCGCATGATGCATATTCTCCATTTACCTCCACGGGGGTGCCGGCTCGTCTCGCCTAGAAATTCGAGCCCGTGAAAAGGGTTGTGATTATAAACGGGATATCTTTCAACTATTTCGTCTCCCAGCTTTTTCGCGAACTCCGTTCTATTCATGGCTCCGTGAGCCCCGAGCGCCGCTATGAACCTTATATGATCATCTCTTACGCCGGCCGCTTTAAGCTCGCTTAGCACGGGGTCCACGATTTCCTTTACCCGCGTCGGCCTAGCGATATCGTCGAAAACTATCGCCACCTCTCTTTTTCCTTCAGCGAGCTTTCTCAAAGGCTTAGCCCCGATCGGATTTCTGAGCGCATGAAGCACTTCTACTCTAGACGCGGCCTCCGCTCCATATCCATTCATAGGATATATTTTCACTTTCCAACCGGCTGGAAATTTCAGCGTTCGCTCTTTTCTATCAGACCAAGCGGCTTCGGGAACCCGGATGGCTGCTTCATACCTCATAAGAAGCTCGCCCCCTCTATGAGCGCGTGGAGCTTTAAGTCGAGCGGCTAAGTGGTTTCATCTTTCTTTAAGCTTTAGGCTGCCGTGATTCGAGTCGCTGATTGAAAGCCTTAAATCTTGGGTTAAGAAAACGATCACGGAAGGATGGCGATGGCATACCAAATTCTTTAGCCCTGCCCGGGAATCGGGTTTGCGCCTTGATGGCTACTTATTTGAGGTTACGGAGGTGTATTTACCGTGACATCGCGTCTGGGAACTAGATACGAGCCGCTTAAGGTCGAAGAGGAAGTCGAAAAATGGTGGAGGGAAAATGGAATAATCGATAAAGTGTTTAACATGAACGAAAAGGCGCCGACCTTCGCCTTCCTCGAGGGACCTCCTACCGCTAACGGATACATGCACGTCGGCCACGCGCGGGGAAGAATCTACAAAGACATAGTCTTGAGATTCCAAGGAATGAACGGACTTTACGTCTGGAGGAGAGGCGGATGGGACTGCCTCGGATTGCCCACCGAGCTCGAAGTTGAGCGAAAGCTAGGCTTACGGACGAAGAAAGACATCGAAAAAATTGGAATGGAGAAATTCATCGAGGAAGCGCAGAAGCTCGTCGATTATTATATTTCTCATTGGAGAAAGACTTCTGAGAGGCTTGCCGTCTGGCTTGACTACGATAACGCGTATGAAACTAGGAGGGAACGATATATCGAGCACGTTTGGTGGCTGATTAAGCGAGCTCACGAGAACGGAGACTTAGTCGAAAGCTTTAGAGTCGTCCCGTTCTGCCCCAACTGCGAAACCCCTCTGAGCAGCCACGAGGTCGCCCAAGGATATAAGGAAGTTGAGGACCCATCAATTTACGTCAAGTTCAAGGTCGAAGGCTCCGACAACCTCTACATAGTGATCTGGACTACGACGCCTTGGACCTTGATAGCTAACGAGGCCGTGGCCGTGCACCCCTATGAGGAATACGTTAAGGTCAGGGTCGGCGGCGAGGTATGGATACTCGCGAGCAAGCTCATGGCCCTCGTCTTGGGAGCGCTCGACGTAGCCGAATACGAAGTCTTAGAAAAATTTGAGGGGTCATCCCTCGTCGGACTGAAATATCAGCATCCATTAGCGGAGAAAGTTCCAGCTCACCTAGATCACAAGCCTCCAGCTCACACGGTAATCGCCGCCGAGTTCGTGACCATGGAGGAAGGAACCGGATGCGTTCACGTAGCTCCAGCCCACGGCCCCGAAGACTTCGAAGTGGGAAGAAAAGTCGGGTTACCTATCTTTAATCCGGTCAAGTCGAATGGATATTTCGCGGATGATGCGGGAGAGTTCTCAGGAAAATATTTCAAAGAAGTCAGCGACCTCGTGATAAAATATCTAAAAGAAAAGAAAACGCTGATTAAAGCCGACAAAATTAGGCACAATTATCCCCACTGCTGGAGATGCGGTTCTCCCCTGATCTATCTTTCGAGCAGGCAATGGTTCCTAAGCGTTAAAAGGATTAAGAAGCTGATGATCGAGGGGAACAAAAAGGTTTTCTGGAAGCCCGCCTGGGCGGGTAAACACAGGTTCGGAGACTGGATCGAGAACGCCGAGGACTGGTGCATAACGAGGACAAAGGTCTGGGGAACGCCCATTCCCATTTGGAGATGCGAGAAATGCGATGAGATAAAGGTGGTTTCGAGTAAGAAGGAGTTAGAGGAAGCGGAGGTCAAGCCCGAAGAGATCAGGCTTCTGAGGCCGTGGGTTGATAGAGTGATGTTCAAGTGCAGGAAGTGCGGTGGATGGATGAAGCGCGAGCCCTTCGTCATGGATACGTGGCTCGACTCCGGCATGGCTCACACAGCGAGCATAGATGGTCTGAGAAATAGGGAATTATTTAGAAAGCTGTTTCCATACGACTTCATCACCGAAGCCATCGACCAAACTAGGGGATGGTTTTACACCTTGCTCTTCACTTCAACGCTTCTCTACGGCGAACCCTGCTACAAATCCGTTCTGAACCAAGGCCACGTAATGGATGCTGAGGGTAGGAAAATGAGCAAGAGCAAGGGAAACGTGATATGGGCCGTGGACGCGATGAACAAGTATGGAGCTGATCCGCTTAGGCTGTATCTATCGTCGAAGGCGGCTCCCTGGGAGAACATGAACTTCGTCGAATCCGAGCTCAGGCAAGCTCTACAAGACCTGAACATTCTATGGAACGCCTTCTCCTTCGCGCTCACCTATTTCGAGTTGGACAGATTTGATCCCGATAGAATAACCGTAGAATCCGTTAGGAAGCACCTTCGACCGGAGGATAAGTGGATTGTCTCGAGGATAAACACGTTGATAAACCACGTTACGCGGAATCTCAAGTCGCTCGACATACATTCGGCGATCAGAGCCCTGAGAGAATTCATAGTCGAGGATCTCAGCAGGCTCTACGTGAGATCAGTTCGCAGGAGAGTTTGGATCGAGGAGCAGACATGGGATAAGCAGGCGGTTTACGCGACCCTGTATTACGTATTGAAGAGGCTGATCCTGGTAATGGCTCCGATAACGCCGTATCTCGCGGAGAAGCTTTATCAGCTTTTAAGGCTTAAAGACGACCCGGAAAGCGTTCACCTCTGCAGGTGGCCGAAGCCCGATGAGAAATTCATCGATGAAGAACTAGAAGACCAAATGGAGATAGCGCGATACACGATTTCGGAGGGAATTTCCCTCAGGCAGAAACACGGTAGAAAACTTAGATGGCCCGTGAAAGCCGTGATAATTTCTCCACATAGCCCCAGAGTCCATAAAACACTGAAAAACCTCGGAGACTTCATTAAATCTCAGGTGAACACCTTTGAGCTGAAAATCCTGAACGTCGGCGAAAAACCCGAGGGCGTTAAAATAACCGTCAAACCGGTTTACGAAAAACTTGGACCAAAGCTCGGAAAGGACTTGAAGGAAGTCGTCGATAGATTGAGAAGCCTAGATGGAGAGCAAGTGAGAAATGCCATTCAGCTGAGCGGATCCTTTAAACTCGTTCTAAGCAGAGGCGGATCAATAGAACTAACCGATGAAGACGTATCATTTGAGGAAAAGCTCCCCGAGAACTTGACCGGCTTCTCTGGAAAATTCGCCGACATCTACATAGATCTATCTGAAACTAAGGAAGTCATAGCGCAATCGCTCGCGAGGGAAGTCGTGCGGAGAATACAGGTGATGAGAAAGGAGATGGATTTGATAGTTTCAGACTACATCAACGCCGAGATATTCCTAGAAGACCGGGAAGACGTGGACCTCCTGAGCCAGATGAGGGACTTCATCACGGAGGAAGTGAGGGCTAAGAATTTAGAGATAAAATCCGGGAAACCCGAAGGGGAAATAAAAGGGTATCTGAGAGAATGGGACATCGAAGGGAAAAAGATTAGAATAATCACTTCCAAAGCAGAATGAAATGAAAACCATTGAAGAGAAAGGCCAACTGATTCTCGAATTCTCCGCCGCAGTTTTTAGGTGAAATCTTGCCCTCGCTTATCTCATATGTGAAGGAAGTCTTCAAGAAACTTGACGACGCTCATTTTAAGATCCTGAGAATAATAGAATCAAATCTTTCAAAATACGAGGTAGTTCCGAAAGAGGTGATAATCAGCTCCAGTGGACTCGGGCAGAGAGCCGAAAAGCTTCTAAAGAAACTTCACGAATACAAGCTCATCTGGGCTCCGATGGGGCTGGAGAGAGGCTTCTGCCTAAATTATAACGGCTTGGACATGCTCGCCTTGAAAGCGTTAGTTAACCGAAATATAATCGAAAGCCTCGGAAAACCCCTTGGAGTCGGGAAAGAGGCGGACGTGTATGACGCGATGTCTCCGAAAGGCGAGAGGCTCGTTATCAAGTTCTTCAGAATAGGGAGAACAAGCTTCAAGAAATATGAAAGGCATAGAACGGCATTGCTCTCCGCTCATACTTACATGATCGCCTCGGTGAAGTCGGCGTCCAGAGAATACCAAGCCCTCAAAATGCTTTATCCGAGAGGGGTTAGAGTTCCGAAGCCCATCGCGAGAAACAGGCACGTCGTAGTCACAGAGTTTTTCAAGGGAATAGAAGTCGCGTCTGCTCAGTACCTGACTAACCCATTAAGGACTTTGAGAGAAATCTTGGAGAACATTAAGAGGGCGTGCGAGGCGGGAGTCGTCCACAGCGATCTAAGCGCCTACAACGTTCTGATCACCCCCGAGGAAGAAATCTTAATAATCGATTGGCCGCAATGGGTCAAGCCAAGCCACCCGATGGCGAGAACCTATCTGAGAAGAGATGTCTCAGGGCTGGTTAGATTCTTTAGGAGGAAGTGGAAGATCGGGGAATTGCCGGAGGAATACTCGAAGCTTATCGAGGAGATCTGCGGAGAAACGTTTTTAATGTGATGAAGTAGGGCTAGGAATGAAGGGTGCGCCAAGAATGGTTTCTATGCTTCTAGGGTGCATCGTGAGCTTCGTCGGAGTGGCTCTCGTCCTCGGATTAACTCTCTACTACATAACGTTGCCCATGGGCGCGCCCATGAGACAATTCTTTGATACAACGATCTTCGGGTTGCCATATCTACTCTACTTCGCGATAATAGGCTCCGTGATAACCGCGGCGGGGCTTTTGATCTTCATCAAGGCCTCTAGAACGGGTGAAGAAATCGTCCGAACTAGAAGAACGGTCATCGGGCCCCCTAGGAGAGCGGAGCGGATAAGAGCAACTCGGCTAAGACCTGCCGCTGGAGCTGAATCTGGCCAAGGAGGAATCGTTGAGGAGATCGAGCGAGAGATAGAGGAAATAGTCAGATC
>JAGHCZ010000085.1 GCA_021160205.1 Nitrososphaerota archaeon
CCCTAGTAGCCGCTCTTTCGGAAGTAAATATAGACGAAATCCTAAAGAGCGCAGCTATGGCTCCTGCCGTGTCCGCGGCCGCTCCGGCTCCAGCCGAAGAGGCTGAGAAAAAGCCTGAGGCCAAGAAAGAAGAGAAGAAGAAAGAAGAGGAGAAAAAGGAGTCCGAAGAGGCTTTGGCGGGTCTCAGCGCTCTCTTCGGCTAAAACGCCGCCTTCGAGGAGCTTCTCGGTCTTTCTATCATCTTTCATCTCTATCGGCGAGAGCATATAAGGTGGGATAGTTTATCGAAGAAAGGGGCTTAGGGAAGGGGAGAGAATTGAAATTCGGTTCAGAGGCATACTCATTGGAATTTTTTAAGGAGAGAGGCTACATCAGGAAAAAATGCCGTGCGTGCGGGGAATATTTTTGGACGATAGATCCGGAGAGAACCGTCTGCGGCGATTCGCCCTGCGAACCCTATCGATTCGTAGGGAAAAATCTGGCAAAAAGGAGGATGAACATCCGCGAGGTTCGCGAATCATTTCTAAGATTTTTTGAAAAAAGAGGCCACAAGATCATCGCGCCCTATCCCATCGTCGCACGCTGGAGATCTGACATGTTTTTAACCGACGCGAGCATAGTGGATTTTCAGCCTTTTGTAACTTCGGGGATTGCTCCTCCACCCGCGAACCCCCTGGTCATAAGCCAACCCTGCATCCGGCTAGTCGACATGGATAAAGTTGGATTAACTTTTGGAAGGCACTTGACAATTTTTGAAATGGGAGGCGCTCATGCATTCAATTACCCCGATAACGAAATTTACTGGAAAGAAGACACGGTGAGATACTATCACGAATTCGCCCAACAAATCTTCGGAATTCCGGAGGAAGAACTAATTTACAAAGAGGGGATCTGGAGCGGCGGAGGAAACGCCGGCCCCTGCTTTGAATCGATCTCTTATGGCTTAGAGCTGGCGACCCTCGTCTTCATGCAGTACAAGACCGTTGGAGATGAGTTAATAGAGCTGCCCATAAAAACCGTTGACACAGGATACGGGATCGAGAGATTTACTTGGTTTACTCAGGGAACTCCGAGCAGCTTCGACGCGATTTACGGCGAGCTCTATCCAAAGCTCAAACAGGTCTTCGAGATCCCGGAAATCGACCGGGAATTACTGATGAAATATTCGCCCCATACTGCTTTGGTGGTTCCGAAAGTTGGAATGACTGTCGCGGAGGCCAGGCGGAGGGTCGCGGAGGCGTCGGGAATACCCGTTGAGACGATATTGGAGGAGATCAAGCCTTTGGAAGAGATTTACGCCGCGTTGGATTTCACGAAGTCGATATCGTTCATCATAAGCGAGGGAGTTGTTCCCTCAAACGTAAGGGTCGGATACCTCGCGAGGCTTCTAATAAGGAAGACCTACAGGCTCCTGAGAAATATGCGATGCGAAGATAAACTTCTCGATCTAATAGAGCTCCAACTAGATTACTGGGGAGAGGATTTCCCACATCTAAGAGAGATGAAGGAAGAAGTATTGGATATAGTTGGAACGGAAGTTAAGAAATTTGAGGAAACGATTCAGAAGGGATCGAGCTACGTTGAAAGGGAATTATCAACGATAAGGAAAAGCGGCGTAAAAGATGTTCCAACAGATTTTCTAGTTAAAGTTTATGATGAAAGAGGGATAACCCCCGACATCGTCGAGTCCATTGCTAAGAAACTTGAAATGAACGTACGGGCTCCGGAAAACTTCTACGAGCTCGTCGCCTCAAAGCATCTAAGAGCGGAAGAGATCGAGATCTCCGACGAGAAATTAAAACTGCTCGAAGAAATCTTCAAAGATGTTCCAACAACCGAGAAGTCGTATTATCAAGAACCTTTCACCCAAAAATTTAGGGCAAAGGTCCTGAAAGTTCACGAAGACTATGTCGCCTTAGATAAGACATTCTTCTACCCGGAAGGAGGCGGAGCGGTTTCGGACCGCGGAATACTGCGGCATTCAAAGGGAGCCTGCGAGGTAACCGATGTCCAGATACTCGCCGGAGGAGTAATCGTTCACAAGATCGATGGCCCCCCTCCGAATGCAGGTGAAATCGTCGAAGGAGAGATCGCCTTTGACAGAAGGCTCTCCGTGATGAGACATCATACCGCCACCCACATTCTCCTCGGAGCGGCGAGAAGAATCCTCGGAAAACACGCGTGGCAAGCGGGAGCAAAAAAGGAGCCCACTATTGCTAGGCTAGACATAAGTCATCATAGGAGATTAACGTATGACGAAATAAAGCGTATTGAGGAAGAAGCGAACAAGATCATCGCGTCGAAAATTCCCTTGAAAATCTCCCTGATGAATAGAAATGAAGCAGAATCAAAATACGGCTTCCAGCTTTACCAAGGTGGAGAGGTTCCATCGGCAAAGATTAGGGTGGTCGAGATCCCCGGATGGGACGCAGAAGCATGCGCCGGCCTGCACGTAGAAAACACGGAGGACGTCGGCATAATCAAAATAATAAAAACAGAAAGAATACAAGACGGCGTAGAAAGGCTCATTTTCGCAGCAGGACCAGCCGCTCTACCATACGTTCAAGAAGATTGGAAACTCGTGCGGAGGATAGCTGGAATATTGGGGGCTCCGGTAGAACTTACTGAAAGAAAGCTTGAGGAAGTTTTAACTGAGCTGAGGGAGCTTAGAAGAACCGTTAAAAGGCTTCTCGCCTCGGCCGCGAAGCTGAGGGCCCTCGAGCTTTCAGCGAATCCAACGATAACCCTGAAAAGCGTAAAATTTTACATCACGAGAGAACGCGAAGACGATCAAGAGTACATTCTGAACATCGGGGACGAGCTTTTAGCGGGAGATGAGCCAGCATGTTTGATCGCCGCATACGGGGAAGAGAAGCCTTTGATAATAGTATTAGCGAACAGCAAAGCCGTTCAGGCCGGTATCCATGCAGGAAAGCTCGCGGCGAGTATAGCAGTAAGTCTCGGGGGCAAGGGCGGTGGAAAGGATAGATTAGGTCAAGGCGGACTTGAAAAACACGTTACCGAAGGAGAATTCGTCGATGCCGCAGTTCAGCAGGTTAAGAAAATTTTAGAAAAAAATGGCTAAAGGCTCCAGCTATATTATCACCGTCTTTATTCCGAGAAGCTTGCACGCTTGGGCTATCGGCTCGACGTAATCGCCGTAGATCACGCTGGCGTGATGTACGAATCCCTCTTCCACGAGCGTTCTGTACAGCTTTTCTAGATCATCTACTTTAATCCAGGTCCAGCTCCCCCTGAACTCGCCGTCCTCTTCCAATGCCTCACCCCTCGTTATGAGCATCTTGAACTCTCCATCGTACTCCACGAGCCTGCATATCGTTACCCGACCGGGTCTTAACCTGAACTCGGCCGTGCCATAGGAGGACTCGACGCCCACGTCGGGATACAGTATACTGTGATATCTTATCTTAGGAGCCGCCGATTTACACGACAGCGTCGGCGGAGCATTTCCACAGTGCCATGATAAGAAGACATTCGGATCTTTTGGATGCTGGATCGTCCAATCTATGAAATGGGGCGGCGTGGTTTCAAGGGAGGCTTTGTACTGGATGAGCATTGTTAAGGCTCCGTAAATGTCGACCTCGCAAGAGTTCATTATACCGGATTGAGTTAATCTTCCCATCACGAAGCAGGGGCTTATGCCGTAATATCTCTGAATTTCGGTCCAGCACCTTATCCCCATGGCCGACAACTTCTTTTCTTTAGCCAACCTGCGCAAAACCACCTCAAACTTCGCAAGCTTCAGCAAACTCTCTCCCGGAACCTCGGAAACATCCGCCATGGCTTTCATGTCCTCCACGATTTCAGAAACTTCCGGATCATC
>JAGHCZ010000076.1 GCA_021160205.1 Nitrososphaerota archaeon
AGACTGTTGAGGACATCTATGAGGCTCTCGTAAACACTGTTCCAAGAGCGAAGTTTGGGCTAGCGTTCTCTGAGGCGAGCGGCCCATGCTTGATAAGGCATGAGGGAACCGACGAAGAGTTAAGGAAACTTGCTGCCGACACACTTTACAGGATCGGATGCGGACACACCTTCATAGTATTCATGCGGGAGATGTATCCCATCAACGTCATGCAGCGATTAAAAGCCGTCCCAGAAGTCTGCTCAATTCTAGCCGCGACAGCTAACCCGCTTCAAGTACTCGTCGCCGAGACCGGGCAGGGAAGAGGCGTGATAGGAGTAGTAGACGGGTTCAGCCCTAAGGGAATCGAATCGGAGAAGGACATCGAGGAAAGGAAGAAGTTCTTGAGGAAGATCGGCTACAAATTCTGAAACAAATTCTTTAATTCTCGTTTCGTGAAGAAATAAGTCGGACGTGATGAGAGCGGGTATTACTGACGGTCGCGAATGATGAGTGATACCCGAACTGACCTTTGAAAATGGATAAAAAGAAGCTGATAAATATGTAATATATGGGTTTCTTTTCGAGGAAACTGGAGGCAGCGGCTTCGGCGATCTCCTTCGACGACGTCTTGATAAAGCCGAACTATTCTAAGGTCCTTCCCAAGGAGGGATTAGATACCTCCACGAAGATCTCGAAGAAAATTAAGCTGAGGATCCCGATAGCCAGCTCTCCCATGGATACGGTGACCGAATCCGATATGGCCGCGGCCATCGGCGAACTCGGCGGAATAGGCATAATTCACAGAAACATGAGCGTTGAAAGAGAGGCTGCGGAGATCAGGAAGGTGAAGGAGAAAGGGCTCCCTGTCGGAGCGGCGATAGGAGTCTTGGATGAGCGGAGATTTAACGCCCTCGTAGAGGCCGGAGCAGACTTAATCGTCATCGACGTAGCCCACGGACACAGCGAAAACGTCATCAAGAGCTTAAAACTATACAAGAAAATCGACGAAATCGACATCATGGCCGGGAACATAGTGACCCCGAAGGCGGCTGAGGATCTGATCGCGGCGGGAGCAGATAGCCTGAGAGTCGGCGTCGGAGCTGGATCGATATGTCTCACTAGGGAGATCTGTGGTGTCGGGGCTCCTCAGCTCCAGGCGATAGCGTGGGTCGCTGATGTGGCTTCGCAGTACGGTGTTCCGGTGGTCGCCGATGGAGGAATTAAGAAGGTGGCGGACGTGGTCAAGGCTATAGCGGCTGGTGCGGACTGCGTGATGCTCGGAAGGATGCTCGCGGGAACCGATGAGGCGCCTGGGGAGCTTATTGAGAGGAACGGAGTTAAGCTGAAGAAGTATAGGGGGATGGGGAGCGCCGAAGTCGTATATATGCTTGACAGATATTCGAAGCTCGTTCCGGAAGGGATTTCGGGCTACGTCCCTTACAAGGGAAGAGTTAAAGAAGTCGTGAAGCTCATCGTAGGAGGCCTAAAAAGCGGAATGGGATATATCGGAGCATCGAATCTTAAGGAGGTCAAGTTAAGGAGCGAATTTTTGAAAGCAACTTTGAGTGAAAGCTGGGAAATTAGGTCGAGAAACATTTTCATCGAGAAGGAGTTTCCCGTAACCGTAATGCTATAATTCCCGGATAGTTCTCTACTATAGGCGCGATGATGAGGCTCAATATACTTGACGGCATAAACAGCATAGGAGGAAATAAGATAGCTTTGATCAGAAACGATGAAGGAATACTACTGGACTTCGGAGTGAACATGAAGAAGAAGCGAGAATACATTCTCGGATATAGAGCGCTCACAATAGCCAACAAGCTATACTATTACCTCTATTCCGAAATACTTCCAAGAATCGAGGGACTATATCGAGAAGATCTCCTAGAACTCGATGAAAGAGTTAGAGAAGTGTTGAAGAAAAGAAAGCGGCTTGAAATCCAGATGTGCATTATTTCTCACGCGCATATAGATCACTATGGAGCGGCGGGATTTCTATCAAAGGAAATCAAGATTTCCGTAAGCAATTCCATGAGAACGATGATGGAAGCGATGATAGAGGCATCCGCGACCCTCGATATCGATGGAGAGATTTTCTCAATGAGAGATAGGAGAACGGGTAGAAGAGGAGAAAGAATTCAGAGAAATGTTGAGAGCTTTGAGGAAGGCTCGAAGATACCTGAAGCCCCGTTTAACGTTCTCCCGTATCCGGTCGATCACTCTCTCCCAGCGTCCTTCGGATTCATAGTTGAAGACGCGTCTTTAGCCTACACCGGGGACATTAGAAGGCACGGATTGTTCAGGGAATTCACGGATAGATTCGTGCAAAAAGCCAGGGACGTGGAATACCTTTTGACCGAGGGAACCAGGGTGGATTCTTCCATTAGAGTTTCAGAGGAAGAAGTCTCGAGAGAGATCAGGAGCTATGTAAATGAAAAGAAGGATATGCTCACGTGCATAGTCGTATCTCCCACAGACATGGATAGGCTCAGAGACCTGACTAAACTTGCGGAAGAGCTCGGGAAAAAACTCGTAATCTGCCCCAAGATAGTCCACCTAATCGATAAATTAAATGACTCGGAGACTAAAATCGCGCTTCCCAGCCTAAAGG
>JAGHCZ010000128.1 GCA_021160205.1 Nitrososphaerota archaeon
CAATAATATGACGAAGTATTCGAGGCTTCCAAACGTTATGATTACGTATCCTATTGGAATCGAGGCCAGCACTCCATCTCTATCTAAGAGTTTGAACTTCAACGAGATAGCGGAGATGACTGCGAGTGCGATTATGGCCTTAAGCTGAAATAGCGGATCTAGGAAGTTCAAGCCTCTCCTAAAGCCTCCATTATCTTCCTTGAATCGCTCAATTTCACCTCGATTTGAGCTTTAGTCTCAAGGTTTTTCAAGGAGATCTTTTCCTCCCGCTCTTCTCTCTCGCCGACTATCACCACGAACTTCATCCCGCTTTTCAAGGCGTACTCAATCGCCGTTGAAATTCTTTTCCCGGTTACCTCAACCTCGACGGCTAATCCCATGCTCCTCAACTTCTCAGCTGCTCTCGCGACATACTTCGCTGAAACATTTGGGATTCCCACTAATAGGATCTCGGGCTTAGGAGGGCTCGGGACTTCTAAAGATTCATCCAATATGTATTGCATTATCCGGGTGATCCCTATCGCGCAGCCAACTCCAGGCGTGGGCTTCCCTCCGAATAGCTCAACAAGCCTGTCGTATCTTCCTCCTCCGTTAAAGGAGACTCGGACTCCCGGAACCCCCTGCTCGAAGATAAATCCATCATAGTATTCAAGCCCCCTAGCAAGCCCCGGCGAAACGATCATCGGGGAATCGACTCCACCCGCCTTCGCGACTTCAACTATTTCCATCAAGTTTTCTAGGCATGCTTGGGATTTTCTCCAAGTGGAGAGGATTTCCGATGCCCGTCTAAATATTCTGTCGTGATTCCGCCCCTCCAGCTGAACCAGCTCTTTAATCGCGTCTATTGCCTCTCTTTCTACTCCGCGATTGCTCATCACCTCTACCGCTTGATCAAGCATGTTTCTATCGAGCATCGATAATACTGCGTCTTGAGTTCTTTCATCTATCTTGAATTCTTCTAGAAGCTTTCTCAAAATTCCAACATGCCCGATCTTGAAAAAATGCTCCTTCAATCCTATTTTATTGAAGACTTCTCGGCTGACTTGAAGGATCTCGGCGTCTGCGAGCGGGCTTTTGCTTCCAAAGAGCTCGAATCCGCCCTGCCAAAATCTCCTCCTCCTACCCCACTGAGGTTCGTCGTAGCGGTAGCAGTCAGCTACGTATCCCAATCTGATCGGGAGGGGCCACGCTTTCAGCTTAGTCGAGATAACCCTAGCTACCGAGGCCGTTACTTCGGGTCTAAGAACCAGCCTCCTCCCAGCTTTATCTTCGAATTCGAACATTCTTTCCCGTATTTCTTCCCCGGATTTCACGGCAAATAACTCGTAGTATTCAACCGTCGGCGTCTCGATTTCGAGGTATCCGTACATCTTGAAAACTTCTCGGATAGCGTCTTCTATCTTTCTTTTCAACGCCATTTCCCTCGGCAAAATGTCGTCCATTCCCCTCGGCGTGTCCATAGGCATTTTCTATAAATTCAACATCTCTCACTTAATATCTGTTTTCGCGTGGTCATTTTCGGAGAAAACATTAATAGACGCCGTACAGATGCATGGCGAATTGCTTAGCTTCGTGTTCGGGCCGGTTCCTTCGAGGAGGTTGGGTAAATCTCTCGGTATAAATAACATTCCTCCAAAAACCTGCTCCTATTCATGCGTTTACTGCCAATTGGGAAGAACTACAAATCTCTCAATTGAAAGGAGAAAGTTCTATGATCCCGATGACATCGTGGAGAGCCTGCGCAAGAAGCTCGAAAGTTTTAGGGGAAAAATCGATTACGTAACCTTCGTCCCAGATGGCGAGCCGACCCTCGATAAATTCATAGGATTCGAAGCAGAAGCGATAAAGCAGGTGACCGACTTCCCGCTCGCAGTCTTGACGAATTCCTCTCTCCTATTCATGGAAGATGTCAGAAAGGATTTGATGAATTTCGACCTAGTATCCTTGAAAATCGACGCGGTATCAGAAAGAACTTGGAAGAAAATAAACAGGCCGCATCCAAGCCTATCTCTGGAGGAAATCCTGCGGGGAATAGAGGTCTTTTCTAAGAATTTCGAAGGGAAGCTCATAACCGAGACCATGCTGGTGAACGGATTAAACTCGGATTCAAGCTCGATCAGAGAAGTAGCTAACTTCTTATCGAAGGTCGGGCCCGAAAAAGCCTACATCTCGGTTCCAACCCGTCCTCCGGCGGAAAAGTGGGTGAAGCCAGCCAACGAGGAAACGCTCGTCGAAGCACACGAGTCCTTTGAAGAAACCCTCGGAAAAAACAAAGTAGAGCTCCTAACCGGATACGAGGGCCCCGAATTCCACTTGGGCGGAGACCCAGCCGAAGCACTATTAGCGATCCTCGCGGTGCACCCCATGAGAATAGATTACGCACATCAAGCGATATCGAAGATGAACCGAAGTCCCGGAGAAATAATCGCGAAGCTGATAGAAGAAGAAAAGTTGAAAATAGTCAAATACCATGGAAAGGAATTCCTAGTCAGGAAGCTAGCTAAATAAGTGGGGCCGCTGGGATTCGAACCCAGGACCTCGCGGGCCCGAGCCGCGAATCATAGCCAAGCTAGACCACGGCCCCCAACAACAATAACCGAAAGAGAATCTTTTTTACTTTTACCCATTAACCCCGACCAGAAAATTAGAAATAAGGCTTAGTATAGGCTAAAGCGTGTAGAAAAGCCCCGGTAGCTCAGCTGGTAGAGCGGCGGCCTCGTAAGCCGCAGGCCGCGGGTTCGAAGCCCGCCCGGGGCTCCATCTAAAAACTTCAAATCCCTATTCTTAGGCATGTTAAAGTCATGGTAAAGGGCGCTCTTATCTCTTTCTGCGCAATTAAGAGACGTCTGAGGTGGTTTTTACAAAGTTTAAATGGATAGAATGGTTTTCTGTTATAGTTATGATCAGCCTTCGAGAGGAGGTTGTTCGGAGGATAAGACAGTATTTGCCCGGTTTCTAC
>JAGHCZ010000113.1 GCA_021160205.1 Nitrososphaerota archaeon
TTCGACCCCGCAGAGTCGCCAGGTCTTCCGCCCGCTCAGTATCTAAGCAATCACGCGGTCCAACAACTATCGTCTCGATTCTTTTTCCGCATCTCAGCGCTAGGTGCGCTAGGAGCGAGCTATCTAATCCACCTGAGAACGCGAGAACGCATTCGGCGGGAACGTATCGCTCAACAACGCGTATCAACGCTTCCGAGATCTCTCTTATGGGATCTTTGACTGCTTTGACTTTGGGCGCATACCATTTGACAACTTCGATTTTCTCTTTCCGGAGAAGAAGCATCGCTCCAGGCTGAAGCTGTTCCGCCTCGAAGTTTAATGCCCGTCTTTCAAGAGCCGCGGCAAAAGATTGATCTCCGATTCTCCTATATGCGAGCGGCATGTGGCCTACGTGATCTCGGAAAAACGCCAGAATCTGCGGGGAAACCCACACGCCCGAGTAGAATCCATCTAGGTCGAGCAATTTTCTGCGGAGATCTTCGACGCCTTCGGCTTCGAGCAGGATCTCTGGAATCTTCGATTCTCCTGGGACATAGTGGAGGCAGGCTGCGGCGACTTCTCCGTCAAACGCTATTTCGTTCGCCCTCGCTATTAAGCAAACCGATCCCAGCTTTGTTTCAATTTCTACTCGTTGGATATTTTTTCCGAATCTATGTCGCTGTTTTTCCGCGATCCTCGACGCGAGCTTTCCCGCTTCTTCGGAGCTCTTCGATAAAGCGAGCGCTATCAATTTCAGCTAGACGCCTAGAAGCATTTCGTCAGGGCTTATTCCAACCGCGTGGAAGATTTCCTCCTCGATCCTCGCCGGCTCGACTCCCTCCGCCGCCTTCAGTTGCCTATATTTTTCGTAGAACGCCGCTCTGACTAGGTCGACTTGATAGAAGAGCTCTTCGCCGCTTCGGTAGGTTAGCTTTCTCCGCTTGATCTTGAAGGTGTCGCCGATTTTCTCTGAGAGCTGATAGCTTATGGTTCCGCCGAGCTCCATGAATGACTTGAATTTCCTCCGCGTTCTCTTTACCTCGACCTCGACGAGAACGGAGTACAGCTTTTTCCCACCGTCGCCACCCCTCATCAAAACGTCGATCGCGAAGCCGCATTTCCCATGTTTTAGGTAGATCGCCCGCTCGTGTTGGAGGTGTCGATGGGTCGCCAAGCCGATGACCTCCGGCCTAGAAATTAAGCCAATTATCTCCTCGGTTACGGAAAGCTTCCTCCTCTTCATGCGGTTAATGTATTCGCCGTCCGCGTATTTAAGCAGCAAGCTTGAGGAAGCTATTTATCTTCGCGTTCAAGGCTTTAGCAGAGGATAAGAAATGGTCAAGAATTCGAGGCCTCGAGCCGGCTCACTCGCGTACCTGCCTAGATGCAGGGCCAGCAAGCTCGTCCCGAGGGTGAAGTATTGGCCCCCCTACGAAGGAGACCCCAAGCCGCTCGGATTCCTAGGCTATAAAGCCGGCCACCTCACGGCCTACTACATCGACTCCGCCCCAAATTCCCCGACTCAAGGCCAAGAGGTAGCAAAGGTCGCAACCGCGATAGCGGCTCCGCCGATGATCGCCGCGGGGATCGCCGTATATGCGGAGAAAAATGGCGCATTGAGGGAGCTGACGGAGGTTTGGAGTGGGAACGTTCCGGATCTTATCGAGAGGAAGATTGCGGCTTGGCGGCCGAACGAGGAGAGGGGATTGAGGGAGCTCGAGTCCTTGAGGGATCAAGTGGCAGAGGTTAGATTTCTCGCGATGGCCATGCCCAAGCTCGCTGGGCTCTCGAAGAAGAAGCCGGATGTCTTGGAGATCAAGATAGGGGGCGACGTCGATAAGGCGCTCGAATACGCGGTCTCGAAGCTCGGCAAGGAAATAGAGGTGGGCGAGGTCTTTAATCCCGGCGACTTCATCGACGTGATCGCGGTCACGAAGGGAAGGGGGTTCCAAGGAGTCGTTAAGCGCTGGGGGGTCAAGATACTTCCCAGGAAGAAGAGGAAGGGGAGGAGGGTTGTCGGAGCGATAGGTGGAAGAACCCCGCGCTATGTCCCCTACACGGTTCCAAGGCCTGGTCAGCTGGGCTATCATCGGAGAACCGAATTCAATAAAAGAGTGCTCTCGATCGAGGAGGATGGAACAAAGCTCACGCCCAAGGGCGGTTTCCCGCATTTCGGAATAATCAAGACCAAGTGCGTATTGGTCGAGGGAACGATCCCCGGAACGCCGAAGCGCCCAATAGTGATGAGGATCCCGGCCAGGCCACCGCCGCCGATCGAAGCCCCAGAAATAACCTTTGCCGGAGTCCTCGCCTAAACGGGCTATAGCTGAAATTTTTTCTTCCTCAATCCTATCGGGTTAAATAATGGCTCTATAGCTCTTCTTCGGAGAACCCTGAAATGAGCATCCTGGTGGAGTTGCTGTTGAACGCCTCGAAGGCGGAGGAGAAGAAGATCCCGGTCTTGGGGATAGACGCGAACGTAGTCGGAGAGATCAAGCTCCCGAAATCCTTCCTCGCCCCCCTCCGAGAAGACCTTGTACGAAAAGCCTTCATCCACCTCCAGACCCACACCCTCCAGCCCAAAGGCGCCTTCAAGGGATCTGGCCACAAGTACTCGGTTGAGTCGCTCGGAGCAGGCTACGGAATGGCTAGAGTCTCGAGGATAAGGGCTTCCGGAACCGGCAAGAACCTCGCTGGCGGTATGATAAACTTCGCCGTAGGCGGGAGGCCGGGGCACCCACCTGTCCCGGAGAAGAAGATTCACAAGGACATTAACGAGAAGGAGAAGCGGGCCGCGCTCCTAGTGGCCGTGGCCTACACCGGAAATAGGGAGGCCATTAAGGCTAGGGGCCACAGAGCTCCGGAGGAAGTCAGCCTCCCGATAGTGGTTGACGACTCGATTGAATCCATAGCGAAGACGAGGGAGCTTAGGGAGTTCTTGGAGAAGATCGGGTTAGGGGAGGAGCTGAGGCGGTGCAAGGAGAAGAAGATCAGGGCCGGCAAGGGAAAGCGCAGGGGCAGGAGGTATAAGCGGAGGGTCGGGCCGCTGATAGTGATCTCGGAGGATCGGGGTATAGAGGAGGCCGCGGATAACCTGCCGGGAGTCGACGTAGTGAAGCTCAAGGATTTGAGCGTCCTTCATCTGGCACCTGGCGCCAAGCCGGGTAGGCTTACGATTTGGAGTAGATCTGCTTTCGAGAAGCTTGATGAGAGGCTTTTGGGTGGTTGGACATGAGGGCTTCTGAGATAATTAAGAGGATCGTGATAACTCAGGACGCGGTCTCGTTGATCGAGAGGGAGAACAAGATAACTTTCGTGGTCGATGTCAGAGCTACGAAGAAGGACGTCAAGCGAGCCATCGAGGAACTCTACGGAGTCGAGGTGGATAAGGTCAACGTTTTGATCACGCCCAGAGGAGAGAAGAAAGCATACGTCAAGCTTAAGCCGGAGTACAGCGCCGCAGACCTAGCCGTTGAACTCGGAATCCTGTGAGAACTCGATCCATCGGACGACGTCTCGATATCATTTCGGCCGCGTAAACCTCGTTCAGCTGAGGACAGCGCGGGGATATCAAGATTTATATATCGTGCACCGCGTTTTCAAGCCATGGTAAAATTTGGCGTGCATCTGTTCTTGTGGACTGAGCGATTCGACGAGTCCTCCATTAATCTGATAGGTAAGGCGAAGAATTTCGGATTCGACGGCGTGGAAGTCCCCTTAATGGAGCTGGAGTACATAGATGTGGAGAAGACGAGAAGCGAGCTGAAGAAGCATGACATAGAGTTCTTGGGATCACTTGGATTAAGCCGCGACCAAGATATAATCAGCGACGACGAGGAAACGAGGAGGCGTGGAATAGAGTTCATGAAGAAATGCGTGGACGTCGTTGCGCAGCTTGATGGAGACGCGATAAACGGCGTCGTCTACGCCGCTTGGGGAAAGATAGTTGGGAGGCCGAGAACTGAGGAGGAGTGGAAGCGGAGCGTTGAGGCTCTTAGAGAGGTATGTAAGTACGCTCATAGCTATGGGATCTCCTTCGGCTTGGAGCCCGTGAACAGGTTCGAGACGTATTTCTTGAACACGGCTGAGGACGCGGTTAAACTATGCAGAGACGTCGGAGAGCCCAACATAAAAGTCCATTTGGACACGTTCCACATGAACATAGAGGAGAAAAACTTCTACGATCCCATAAAGAAAGCAGGCGACCTGCTGTATCACTTCCACTGCTGCGAAAACGATAGAGGCGTACCTGGAACCGGACACGTCAACTGGCACGACGTATTCAGAGCCCTGGCCGAAATAGACTATGATAGATGGCTCGTGATAGAGTCCTTTACGCCGGAGATAAAGAAGGTCGCATCCTCGACGGCTATTTGGCGTAAGGTGGCGCCGAGCGCCGACGCGATCGCCAGAGATGGGCTCAAATTCTTAAAGGACATGGCGAAGAAGTACCTTAAAATCTAGATCTATCCCCTTATATTTTCCACAATTACTTTTCTTCTTAAAAGGGCTCATTTAGAATCCCGGGATGGAAAACCTAAAAGATCGGAGCCGAGCTCTATTTGGGTAAGCTGGTGAACGCTTTTGGGTAAGCGGATTAGGGCTCAGAGGCTTGGCAGAGGCTCGCCGACGTTCAAGGCGTCCTTTAGGAGAAAGTATCAAGTGGGCTATCCATCTCACCTAATCACCAGTAAATCCCTTCTCATGGGGATCGTTAAGAACCTCGATCATGACCCGGGGAGAGGCGTGCCCGTCGCCGAGATAGCGCTGGAAGATGGAACCAGGTTCCCGGTTGTAGCGATTGAGGGAATGCACGTCGGCCAGTTGGTCGAAATGGGCGAACAAGCGACCATAAGCCCGGGAAA
>JAGHCZ010000133.1 GCA_021160205.1 Nitrososphaerota archaeon
GGCGAACTCCTCGATCATATTTTGATGCATTATGATCAATATGTTGTTCGGGTTTACTCCGAGTCTCCTTAGAATATGCTCTACTTCCGCCTTCGTCTTCAATCGGTTGTTGATGTAATGCCAGTATTCCCCGGTCTTCTTAAGATACCTCGTCACGACGAGCTGATCCGAGCTCAGCCATGGAATAGGCCTCTTTCCATCGATTTCCCTGTTATCGAAGATCACAGTTATTCTGGCGGCTTTCTCCCCTCTCCTGATGAGGTCGCTGAGTTTCTCAGCTCTATCCGTATAGGTTTGGCCCAAGGCGACGGCTATCCCTAGGAGAATCGAGGATTTCCCCGATCCATTAGGCCCCGTTATCACGTTCATGCCTGGTTTCAGCGGTATCCGGGAGTATTCGTGGCTCATGAAATTCTCCAAGATCACTTCTCGGATATAGGTGCCTCTAGGCTTAGCCGCCTCTCTCAATGAGCCCAGCGCCTTTTCATCCGCAGCCATCCTCTAAGCAGCAGGCGGGTTGCTGGCTTTTAAGGTATACCGTGGATGATCATTCTAGAACATTTACCTAAATTACGCCGAGATTTCTCGAAAAAGACCGTTTTTAATTCGCTGAGGCTCCACGCCCTAAATTCTCTGAAAAATTATTTAGGTGCCCTTCGAAAAATGGTGTTCGGGGTTTCAGCTAATCCAGGCGGTGGGCTGCAAGTGGTCAAGATCGAGATCAGGACGACGCTTGAGCGATTCAGGCGCTTCGTAATCTTGAACACGTGTTACTCGTTTATTCCTAAAGGATATCTTCAGGATCCGAGCATTTTTCCGGAGCGCGAGTCCGCTCAAGGGAGAATATACGTGGAGGCGTTATCCAAGCTCGACTTAGGCGTCATCCGGGAGATAAAATTTGTCAAAGCTTTCGAGGTCCTTGGAGTGATTTACAACTCGAAGAGCGGAAACACCAGTTTAATTTGGAGGCAAATAAGGGGGGCGGTTGGAAAAGTTACGGGAGAAGCCTCGCCTAACTCCATAGTCAACTTAATTGAGGCGGGTGCTCTTCCAAAATCCTATGTGAAGAAGGTTCTAGCGGAGTTCGCGCAGAAAGCGGGGAGTGAGGCTGCTTCGAGCGAATCAGGGATGGAGCCGTAACTTCGCGAGGCATTTTTCGCATGGTAAATATGATTTTCTATCCGTGTCGAGTATCGAGTTGCTGAAGGCCATTACGCAGCCCTTATTGCCGCAGTGGGTTAAGCCGTGGAGGTGGCCTATTTCGTGAACCGCCTCCTTAACGATTCTTTCTAGGAATAGCTTTCGATCAGGCGAGCCTCCGTAAAATTCTTGGCGAAGTCTATGGGTGGAAATTATCGCGACTCCTCTCCACGCTAATCCGAAGACGAAGTTTAATCCCGCGGCATAGATGTCCTTATCGGTTACGAGGAGGGCGTATTCATCGTCCTTGAGGATTCCGCGATAATGTTGAACTATTCTCCACGCATCATATTGCCTCCTCGATGGATTAAGAAATCTTTCATCGATTAAATCCTGCGTGATCGAGATCTCGACTTCTTCTCCGTAAACCTCGCCTAAGGCCTCTGCTATCCAACTAAGAGCTTCCTCATCATCAAGCTCGGAAACGATCCTAATCCTCATTCCTCAATCCTCCTAGGTACACGCTTAAGCGGATACCCGCATCTCGGACAAGGCTCTCCAGGAGATTTATCACCGATCCAGTGGCACATGCTGCAGTAAGCCGTCCAAGTGATCTTTTTTCTTATGCCTCGATGGAGTATTGGCTCGATTTTTATTCCGAGGATGGATGCCAGATTTTGCACCGAGTAATCCGAGGTAACTATCGAGGTTTCATGGCCTTCTTTAGATAGTTGGAGGGCGAGGGCTAGTATGCTGACATCCGCTTCAGATAGCTGTTTCTCTCCAATTTCTAGGGCGAGCTTCTCGACCTGCTTCACGTATTCTTCTTTCGGCTCTAAGGTTCTTATCATGAGTCCTTCGCGACTCGCCAAAGCTCTGTACGCGGCTTCGCCGTATTTTGCCTCCTCTAAGATTTTTCTCGAGGTAACCACGCTTTCGCTCGTTGCCTCCGTGAATCCCAAAATTATGGCCGTGGAGTCTAAAACCTTTACTCTTTTATCTAGCCTTCTTCCTGAGTCTCCTCGCAAAGCTTTCACCTAAACCCAATCTTACGGAGTTAACGGTCTTCTCGGACTTCCGAACAATAAGGCGCACGCTTTTTCCATCAAAGTGCTTTTTCACGAAGCCGTCTATCAGCATCGAAACTCCGTATTCGCTTAGAATGTTAACTTCTAAACCTTCGGACAGGGATAAAACCAGCGCCCTCGAATTTGAGATGGGGCACACGGGCACCAGTACCGCGGCCTCTATCTTGTCCTCGACTATCGGGCCTCCGGCAGAATACGCGTAAGCTGTTGACCCTATAGGGGTTGAGATGATCAATCCATCAGCTATTATTCTGGTTAACTCTGTTTTCTTCACGATCCTTAAATCCAGCGTTTTTCCGAGAAGGCCCGACGTGACGTAAATTTCGTTAAGGGCATCTCCCACCTCTTCACCGTTTACCACAGCGGAGATCATCATCACTTTTTCCACACCATATTTCCCGTCTAGAAACGATTCAACTGCTTCATCTAACATGCTTCCTTCCGCTTCCATCAAAAATCCACCGCGCCCAAAGTTTATTCCGAGAACAAGGGCATTTGAATTCGAAAGCGCCTTTATCGACTTCAAGACCGTTCCATCGCCGCCTAACGCTATTATGGAATCCACCGCGCTTGAAAGCTTTTTACCGATGATCTCGCCCGCGCTATATATTTCAGCCGATAAACCGCGCTTTTGCAGGATTTCTAAAACACGCTGAGCGGCTTCCTTCGCCTCCAACTTCTTCTCGGTATATATTACTGCGCAGTGAGCTCCCATTTATCCCAATGCTAGGTGTTTTTCTCAAATTTAATATTCTTGCCTATAATCTTTTTAAGCTTTGACGTTGACGATCATGTATCTCCCCATGATTTTCCAGTACTCGACCGAACCCCCCGGCTCGAGTTTCTCGCTCAACTTTTCATCTTCGGGCAGGGGCATCTCCAAGATTTCATAGGTCTCGTTATCCATCACGCTGACGGTGTCTCCAACCGATACTATTTGGCCGCTTCGCTTCTCAATTATCGGAACCTCGACCTTCGAATCCGCGGGCCCGACCATGGTCCGCTTAACCTTGTCGAAGATCCCTATGGCGACGAGTCTGACTTTTGCAGCTCCGTGTTTTCCCGGCTTGCTTTTCTCGAGTTCGACGATTCTGCACGGCTCGCCGTCGATGACTATGTTATGGCCGACTTTTAACGAACCTAATTCAGATGGCTTGCTCATAACAGGTTTTCTCCAAATCTGCGATATAAGAATCTTCAGCTCGCAGCCGGCTCTGAAGGCTGAGGTTCTTCTTTCCGAAGACCCCGGGGATTTATGTGCAAACGCTTATAAATCCATCGTTAGGGAAATAGTTGGCGAGGAAGTTGGCGTTTAAAATCATAATCACCATAGCCGTATTAATAATCCTTGTTTCAATAGCGGTTTTCTCGATGATTCTCCCGCGAGCTGGACAAGAGCATCCAACTTCTTCGAAAGTTTCACTTAAATCCACTGAGAAAACCTCGGCTATGGGCGGCGTCGATAACTGCGAGTTAACCGTGGTGGTCGATAATTATCCTGATGGCGGACTTGAGACAGCGTGGGGAGTGAGCATCTTGGCGAGGACGAGTTCGGCTACAATTTTGTTCGACACAGGGCCGGATCCCGGGGTTCTAGAAAGAAACATGAAAAGGCTCGGAATAGATCCAGGTGAGATAGACTTCGTAGTGGTTTCTCATGAGCATCTTGACCATGTCGGCGGATTATCGTATCTGGCGAAAGTCAGGCCGGGAATCAAAGTTTACGTTCCTAGAGATATGCACGGCGGAGCGAAGAATGGACTAGAAAAAATGGGGTTCAAGGTAATCGAAGTCGGAAACACGTCAATCATAGCAGACGGAATAGCGATCATAGGTCAGCTTCGAGGCCCGCCGATGGAGCAAGCATTAGCAATAAACGTCAAGGGCCTTGGGCTAGTTACATTGGTTGGATGCAGTCACCCAGGAGTTGTGAAAATAGTCGAGAAAGCTGTGAACGACCTCGGAATTAAACCGTATTTAGTTTTAGGAGGGTTCCACAAATCCGGAGCGCCTCCGAGCGAATGTGAAAGGATTATACGAGGCTTAACAGGCTTAGGAATCAGGAAAATCGCGCCGATTCACTGCAGCGGAGACGCCATAAGATCCATGCTTGAGAAAAATTATCCCGAATACTATCTCAAATGTTATGTTGGATGCGGGGTCAGTCTCCCCTGATATTCTCGAGGAGCTCCTCGGAGATCTTCTTTATGGAGACCGCGGAAGGAGTTTCAGGGTAATCCTTGACGAGCACGGATCCCTTCACGTAAGCTTCGACGACGTTTTTATCATAAGGTATGCTCCACCACTCAAGCCCAGATTTCCTCAAGAATTCCTCCACTTCTCCGAAGATTTCTCCGCGTAGCCCGTGCTTGTTTATAATCACGAACATCTTCTTCTCGTTTTCCATTCTTTCATAGAGTTTGTAGAGCTTTTTGAGGTCCATCAGCCCAAGTCTCGTCGGCTCGGTGACGGCGACGATGACCTCCGAGAAATTCATCACGGCGTAGATTCCCGAACCAGTCCCCGCTGGAGCGTCTATAACCACATAATCGTAATTGTTCATTTTTTTCTTTACGTGATTCAAGGTTTTCAAGATCATTACCGCGGTTCTCCTAGTCGTTGGCTTCAGCTCGCCGATAACTGAGTCCAATCTCCCATCGAAAACGCCGTCATAATGTTCTATTGCTCCGGCTTCCACCCGAGACTCTTCGATGGCGTCAAATGGGCAAACTATTTTACAAACTCCGCATCCGGCGCAGAGCTGAGGCATTAAAACGACGTTTCTGCCGGGTATCATGAGAAGCGCATGTTCAGGGCAGTTTTGGACGCACAGCCCGCAAAGCTTGCATTTTCTTGAGCTTATTTTTGGCCTGAATTCGCTGATAGAAACCCTAGAGACGGGTCTTGTATCTAGGAAGGTTCTGGTGCAGGGGTTGTCGACATCGGCGTCTACGAGCAAGGTTTTGGCATTAGACCCTAACAAGTATGCTAAATTCACCGCCAAGAACGTTTTGCCCGTTCCGCCTTTGCCACCGGTTACGGCTATTAC
>JAGHCZ010000154.1 GCA_021160205.1 Nitrososphaerota archaeon
CACTTCAATTGCATGGGGGCGGATGCGCCGGGGAAAGAGGAGCTCGATCCAAAGATTTTGAAGAGGGCTTCGAAGATAGTCGTGGACGACTTCGGCCAAGCTGTTCACGGAGGCGAGATAAACGTTCCAATAAGCAAAGGCATCATATCCGAAAGCGACATCTATGGAGAAATCGGAGAAATAATCGCGGGATTAAAGAAGGGCAGAGAAAACGATGAAGAAATAACAATCTTCACGTCGACAGGTTTGGCAATTCAAGACGCCGTGACGGCGCACCTCGCTTACGAGAAAGCGGTCAAGAAAAACCTCGGAGCATACGTGAAATTGGTCGACTAAAGCGTTCGGGCTTTTCGCAGGAAAGCTTTGACCGAGGTAAATCTTTTTAGAGCCTGCTGGTCTTCATAAAAATATGGCTGCTGGCTTCGACGTAGGCTTCCTCTTCTGGCTTTTCCTGCTTTTAATGATCTTTCTCTGGCCTCAATATAGGCTGAAGGCTTTACAGGGAGCTAGATTAAGTCTGATAAAAAAATTGGAGAAAAAGATGAAGTGCAGAATAGTTACGATGATCCATAGACAGGAGCGGATAGGCTTATTCGGAATACCCTTCTACAAGTACATCGACATCGAGGATTCAGAACAGGTTCTACGGGCCATTAGAATGACTCCGCAAAACATGCCCATAGCGATCATAATCCACACCCCTGGAGGTCTAGTTCTCGCGGCGGCTCAGATAGCGCTCGCATTAAAAGACCACAAAGCAAAGACCATAGCGATAGTACCACATTACGCGATGAGCGGAGGAACCCTAATTGCGCTGGCAGCCGACGAGGTTTGGATGGATGAGCACGCGGTATTAGGTCCTGTTGATCCTCAGCTGAGCGATCCTAGATATGGCGGTATACCCGCTGCGTCGCTTGTTAAGGTGATCAAAGAGAAGGGAGTTGGGAAAGTCAAGGATGAGTACTTGGTTTTGGCGGATATAGCTGAGAAAGCCATTAAGCAGATGGAGAACTTAGTCTATACCTTAACCAGGGATAAGCTCGGCGAGGAGAAGGCGCGGGAGATCGCGAAGGTCATGGTCGAAGGCAGGTGGACGCACGATTACCCGATAACCGTGGAAGAGGCAAAAAAGCTGGGTTTACCCATAAAGACCGAGGTACCGGACGAGGTATATCACTTAATGGAGCTTTATCCTCAGCCAGCGGCGATTAGGCCGAGCGTTGAGTTCATTCCAGCGCCGTATGCTCCTCCGGGGACTCGAAGGACGAGGGAAAAGGGATTTCTGCAATCATTGTTTGAAGGTGAATCGGATTGAAAACTAAATGTTTCATAGGTTTTCAGGATGTAAATGGAGGTGAAGTCGTGAATTGAAAAAGATCGCGATAGTAACGAGCGGCGGAGACGCGCCTGGAATGAACGCGGCTATCAGGGCGCTGACTAGGCTAGCGACTTGGAGCGGCGTCGAGGTAATCGGGTTTCAAAGGGGATGGGAGGGCTTGCTTCACAACAATTGCATGAAGCTGGATTCCCGGGCTGTGAGCGGGATCTTACATCTCGGGGGAACGATATTAAGGACGTCGCGATGCGAGGAGTTCAAAAGAAGAGCTGGCTTAGAAAAGGCCGCGGAAACCCTGGCGAAAAACGATGTAGACGGTTTGGTCGTAATAGGTGGAGATGGATCCGCTAGGGGGGCGAACGCGCTAAGCAGATACACCGATACCTTGATGATCGCGTTACCGGCTTCTATAGATAACGACGTATACGGGACCGAAGAGACCATTGGATTCGACACTGCCGTGAACACCGCGCTCGTAGAAATAAACAAAATACGCGATACCGCTGTTTCTCATGAAAGAACCTTCATAGTTGAGGTCATGGGAAGGAAACGGGGATTTCTAGCGCTCGAAGTCGGGTTAACCGCTGGAGCGGAAATAATTCTCGTTCCAGAGGTCAAGTATGATCGAGAAAAAATCTATGAAACCTTACGAAAGAACGCGGCTAAGGGTAAGCGATCTAGCATAATCGTCGTCGCCGAGGGCATAGGGGAAACTAGAAAGCTCGCAGAAGATATAGAGAGAAACGTGAATACCGAGGTGAGGGTCAGCATACTCGGATACGTTCAGAGGGGAGGAAGCCCGACCGCGAGGAGCCGGCTTTTAGCAAATCTTTTCGCTGAAAAAGCGATAGACTTGCTTCTAGACGGAATTGGAAATAGGCTGGTCGGAATCCAAAGAGGCGAAATAACTTCGATAAGCCTTGAGGAAGCATGTGAAAACCAAAAACCACTAAACATAGACATGCTGAGTCTCGCCGAAAGGTTGGCGACTTGAGGATCTCCCCGAAAAATTTTATTTCTTCATCGATCGAATAGGTGTGCTTCGATTTTTCCTCTAACTTCCTCAAAGCTTTTACCAGACTTCATGGCTTTTAGAAAGCTCTCCGCCTTTTCAAGCGCCCTGATAATTCTATCCATGTTCGCTTCTGAGGCGGAAATCCTCCTATCCGCGTTTTTCGTTAGTTCTTCAATGGTTGATCCGATCGCGAGAACTTCCACCAGGTCTCTATCTTCCAAGAACTTCGCATAAGAATAAGAGTATATCTTCTGTATCCCTGTCTTCAGGTCTTTCACGAGCGCTAAGCCCTTTAGATCCTCATATACCACTAGGTCGCTTAATTTGAACCCACGCGCTACTGCATCGAGCTTCTCAAACGGCTCTATCAAACTTCAGCCCCCCAAGGCCCTTCTATCCACGTTTAAGAGAGCTCCAACAAAGCGGCTAATCGATTTCGTGTTCTCTTTAATTTCCCAAATTAAAACCTTTGATATCTAAATCTAACATTTTTGCCAAAGAGTTCGCTAAAATCTATAATTATGAGAAACTTCTCGCAAAAACAAAACCTGCTAATTTTTCGTCATAAATTAATCGGAATAGAAAAAGGCTTCGTGTTTTAAGGCTGACGC
>JAGHCZ010000098.1 GCA_021160205.1 Nitrososphaerota archaeon
AAGTTGACCGCTAAAGGTGAAGTCGAAAGTTGTTAAACAGCCCAAGAATAGGACGAAATTACTCGACGAACTCTCGAACGTATTCGAAAAGCTGGCCCTCGAGTCAAGGCGTGGAACGCCGATAATAGTCGAGGGAAAGAAAGATGAAGAAACCTTGAGGAGGCTCGGAGTTGGAGGCGAGATAATTTTGATAAAGTCTATCCGGGGACTTAGGAGAAAATTTGAGAACAGAGACGTTAGAAGGGTGATTTTGCTCCCAGATCTCGATAAGGAGGGAGAGCATTTGCTTAAGCTCGTCAAGAAAACGCTTGAGGGGGTTGTAAGGGAGATAGACGTGAGCTACTGGAGGAGGCTGAGGATCTTGAAGAGGATCGGCTTCACCGAAGTTGAATCCATGCACCTCGCGTTTAGGAAGCTTCAGCGCGGTTCTCGCGATCTTCCTCTCTAACCTCTTCCGAGCTCTCCTTGTACGTCATCAGATCTTTGATTATCATGGAGAGATTTATGGCTATTAGCCCTATCAAGGTGAGCAAGCCGTATGGAGGGTAGATCTCCCCGGAGAAGAAGAGTGAGAGATAGCCTAGCCCAAGCCAATTCGGGATCTTGAAACCGGTCCATCTTCCGACCACGTATTCATATGGTAAAGGAGTCCACCAATCAACTGCGACGTTTGCGTCGCCTTTCGTGTATAATCCGCTGTTAGTTTTCTTCACGACTCTGTGAACGATTAGTTGATCTGATCCCGGCTTGTAGAATATTATAACGTCGCCCACCTTGATGTCCTTCGGATCTACGGGCTCCATTAAGATCACATCGCCAACGTTCAAGGTCGGCACCATGCTCCCGGACTTGACCGTTAGGAGCGGAGTAACGTATCCCGCGGCTCTGTAAGCTATGAGAGCTATCAATAAGATCGTTAGGAATATTATTATCGATGCGCTGATCGAGGTTTTGACCTTCATTCACGAGCTCCTCCTCAAACCCTTGGAACTCGCCTAATACGCCTGGTCCTTCTGCCTCTTCTCTCTGCTCTTTCGACGCTGGGTTTCCGCCGCGGGACCTTGGACAACGCGAAGCCCGATATAACGAGGTTTAGAGCGCCGGCGGCAATCGCTATCTCGAATCCGTGATTATGGGAGACTGGGTATAGGAAGTTGATTGAGATTTTATTTCGGAGCTCGAAGCCGAATGAGTATGTCTGGTTTTCTATTTTTAGGGATCCTTCGTAGACTCCGACGGGAAGCACCGTTTGAATCACCCCCTTCTCATCGCTCTTCGTTCTATCTATCTCTCCGAATTTATCGGCCAAAATTAGCTCAGCGCCCTCCACGGGCTCACCCTCCGGATCATATACTTCGAGGTGGAAGGGAAACAGGGTCGAGTAGACCGCCAGGTTCTCCATCGGTTGCTCGAGGTATATTTCCATCGACCCCGCGCTTCTGTTTCTGTATATTATCTGTATTTTCACGTCTCCTTCTGGAAGCCTGTCGGAGAAGGTGTTGTCGGCTTTGAGGTCGTAGGTGGCTTTTAGTTCGTCGTTCACGTAGATGAGCGCTTCTCCTTCTTTGACGGGTTCTCCGTCTCCTCTTAAGACTTTAGCGGTTATTTTGTGCACCGCCGCGATGACCGTTACCTTCATCTCATCCTTGAGTAAGTCGAATTTCCTCGGATTCGTGTCCACCTCGACTCCCTTATAATATGCCTTGATGCCTATCGTGATATTCGGCAAGTTTTTGGCGACGACCCCTCCATTCGCGTCTATCTCTTTCTCGACCTCAACATCCCCAAACGATAATATCACGGATCCCTGATCCAGAGGATTCTTCATCGAGTCCAAGAACAACAGCCTCGCATCGAGAACGCCCGGCGCTTTAAGGTCCATCTCCTTAGCTTCGCTGGAGATCTCGATGAGCCTATCTAAAACCTTGAATCCGTGATAATTCACGATTATTCTGTATTCTTCGAGTGGGACGTTTTTGACCACTATGCTTCCGTCTTGATCGCTTTTCCCGGTTCGCTTAAATGATCCATGGATTAGCTGTAAGTCTATGTTATTTAGGACCGATTCTCCATCTCTGTCTAAGATCCTCAATAACAGGTTCATTACGGAGAGCTGCATTTGAACGTTCATGTTCGAAGAAAGCGTGAGGGATTGATCTCCGACTTTTATGCCGCCTAGAAAAGCCTCGATTTTATACGTCAGAGGCAGCAGCGTCCCTGATGATCCTACCCCGTTTTCATCCGTTTTTAAGGATACTACCTGACCTCCATCGGGGAGGAGTATCGAGATGTCTGCGCTTATAGGCTCGCCGTCTAGGTTCAACGTGGTTATCTTTATTTCGTATCCGGTTAAATTCAATTTCACGATTTGGTTTTCTTCTAAGATTTTTACATCGTGTATTTCCCCGATTTTTTTGTTTCCGTAATATAAGGTTGCGACGTAGTCCTCTGCTCGCGGAACGTTTGTAAGCTCAGCTTTTCCTTCCTCGGTTTGGAACTCTAACCTGATCGATCCCCTGGTTAGCTCTCCTTTTAGGGCTTTAGCTATGGTCTCGTTCACTAGGGCGGAGGCGTTTATCCTTATCTCGACGTCGTAGAACCACGCCTTAACCGATCCTTCAACCGTATCTGATTGAAGCTCGTAGGCTCCGGAATAGACCTTCAAGTCTCCTATGAATATTTTCAGGGTATAGTCCGCGAAGGGCATGTGGCCGAATCTGAGAACGCCGTCCGTCGTCTCCGCCTCTCCGATCAATTCCCCGTTTCTGCTTAACTCGCCTTTTAGCGCGTATTCTTCGATTTTATCCCTTCCATCGTAATCGTATACGGTTATGTTGAGCCTCGCGGCGT
>JAGHCZ010000019.1 GCA_021160205.1 Nitrososphaerota archaeon
AACTCTCAAAAATAATCAAACCCCCAAAAACCGGCAAAACAGTTAATTAGAGCCCAAACATCCGAGAATAATGACCCGCGGTAGCTCAGCCTGGTAGAGCGTCCGGCTGTAGCCGCGCCCGGGAAAAGAGGAGGCGCGGGCCTCAGCCTACCAGGCGGACAGAAACCGGATGGTCGGGTGTTCAAATCACCCCCGCGGGACATTTATATATTATGAGGGAAAAACAACCTTTCCCCACCCCCTCAATTCTCCTTGTATGGGATTATTGGACTCTTTGCTCGTGGGCTTCGGATAGGTTAATTTTTATATAGTCTGATTGGCGGCGCGCCGTGTAATGCCTTAATGAAAAAGATATCTTTTTGTGAGCCTTTAGTTTGGTGGTATGCCGGTTTCTCGGTCTAGGGCTCGGGCGGCTCAGAAGAGGGGGCATAAGTTTGAGAAGAGGGTTGCTAGATGGGCTAAGAGATATTTTGATGCTGAGAAAGTTGAGACGAATATTTTGATGAATGGTCTTCGGGTTAAGAGACCTTATGAGATCGATGTTCACGTATATTGGGAGTCTGGGCTTCTCTTTAAGGAGGAGCACGATCTATGGATTGAGTGTAAAGACATGAAGAGTAGTGTGAAGCGAAGCCATATTTTCAAGCTTATTGAATCCGCTAAGGATATTGAAGATGCTTGTAAAGAAGGAAGAGAGGAATTCTATTTCGATCATTTAGCGATAGCGGCTACATCGGGCTTCGATCAAGATGCATTAGCCTATGCTACGGATCACAAGATTGCCTGTATAGTCTTCGATGGCAAGCGATTCAGGATAGTAAATGATGACAAAATAGATTGGTTACCATAAGCTCTGAAACGGCTAAATAAAATTACCTAAAATTTTGAGTCGAAATTTTGAAAAGGCAAAAATATGCTTCGATTTTAGTTTAGATCAGGGCGGTGAAGACCCTAAAAGAGACCACGTATCGATTTCAGAGGGATTCTTCGAGGAGATTGGTGGGGGTTGATGCATAAAAGGAGGTTTTTGGGAATTATGGGCTAGGTTTTGTTCAGGGTGGCGTTGAGTTGGCGGCTAGGACGAGGCTGCTAGATGCGACGAGCTTCTTTCTCACGATCTCGGTATTCATGACCCAGCCAATCATACCAGTTTATCTTTACCAGGTTTTGGGGGCGTCGGAGCAGGAGGTCGGCGTGATAATAGCGTTGATGTCGGTGACCGCGGCGCTTCTCAGAGCTCCATCGTCAATTTGGATCAAGAACGAATACATTTTGAGAGTTCTAATATTCGGCCTTTGCCTGAACACGTTCTCTCTCTTAGGTTACGGAATAAGCTGGGATCCCCTAATATTCTCTATTTTCAGGACGACGCATGGAGCTGCCATCGCTTTGAATTACACGCTAATGCTTTCCCTTTCAAGCATGATAGCTCGCTCAGATCAAGTTGAAACCTCGATAACGAGCTATACGATGTTTCTCGCGATGGGGCTTTGGACAGGGCCGGCTCTGGGGACTTTCTTGAGATCGTTCGTCGGGCTCAGAGCCTTGATGTTTATCTCCTCGCTGATCGGCTTGATCTCGATTTTAATCGGAGTTTTTTTGATGAAGAAAGTTCACGGATTCTGGACGAAAATCTGCTTCTCAAAGATCATGCGTAGAGATTTATCCGCGTCCCTGAAGATGCCGGCCCTTCTTCCCACCCTAATTTACCTGTGCTTTTCTTTCCTGATCGGAGCCGTCACGGCCTACGCGCCGCTGAGAGCCAAGCTCGGCTTCGGCCTCGAAGATCAGTTGATAATATTGATCTTCACCATGTATTATTTCATAGTCTTCTCCATGAGAGTAATCCTGCTAAGAATCGAGTTTTTCAGGAAAAGAATAGGCGCCGTCAAGCTTCTTTACATTTCCTTGTTTTCAAGCGGTTTCGGAGCGCTGCTGATAGGCCTCGGCCCGAGACTAGAGTTCTTCATCTCGGGATTATGCTTAGCTTCTTTCGCCCACGGCTTCATTTTCCCATTGACCGCGTCGATGGCGGCTCAGATGACGCCCATCCACTTGCGAGTGCTAAGCAACTCAGTTTACTTAACGGCTTTTGATATCGGTAACCTGCTTGGATCGGTAACGGTGGCCGTCATGCTCGGCTTTTTCTCCCTCCCAATCTCCTTAGCGGCGGCGGCTATACCGCTTTTCCTCGGGCTGATCGCGGTCAGAAAGCTCTCTCGAGTATATGTAGAATGACCCGCAGCTAATTAGAATCTGTATGATATGACCTCAACCCTTTATTTAAAGAAACTTTTATATGGAAATTGACTTTCCTACGGCGAAATGAAAACTTCTATTTCGTTGAGGAGGATTCAGATCACCGGCGGCTCGACGTTCATCGTTTCTCTTCCGAAGAGCTGGGCCGAGTCGATAGCCCTCAAGCCAGGGGATTACGTGCAGGTAATTCCTCAACCGGATAACAGCTTGCTATTGGTTCCGAGGCGGGAGCAGGTTGAGCAGACTTCTGAGGCCGTGATAAAGGCTACGCCGGAGAAATCTCCCGAAGAAGTCGCTAGGGAAATGATCGCTTGTTATCTCGCTGGATATGATTCCATTAAGGTGAGGTTCGCCGGGAAGATAGACGAGTACAAGGCTTATCTGAAGAACATTATGAGGACGAAGCTGATAGGCCTCGAGTCGGTTGAGGAATCCACGGATTACATGGTCGTCCGATGCCTGTTGGGTTACGTCGACTTTCCGATAAGCGACGCGCTCAATAGAATGTACCTCATGGCTTTATCGATGTGCAAGGACGCGTTGAAAGCCCTTAAAGAGAGGAATCTTTCCCTCGTGAAAGACGTAATTCAAAGAGATGACGAGGTCGATAGGCTGTACCTCTTCTGCGTCCGCCAGTTGAAATCCACAGTGAAGAACGCGATCATGATGAAGGAGGTCGGTCTCAAAAGCCCGAGAGAATGCCTAGGATATCGGTTGATAATCAAGAGCATTGAGAGGGTCGCAGATCACGCAGTAGGCATAGCAGAGCAGGTTCCTCACCTTAAACTACCTGATGGAAGAAAAACGATTGAAAAAATCTCGAAGATGGCGGAATTGGCTTTCAAGATCTATGAGAGCTCAATTCACTCGCTCTTCAACCTGAACATAGAGCAGGCAAACCGCTTGATAACCAAGGTAAATGAGCTCACCCGAATCGAGAAAGATTTGATTAAGATGATCTTCGAGTCGAGGCTCAATACTGAGACGGCGATAGGATTAAGGCTGATAATCGAGAGCATTAAAAGGATCGCCGAATACGGCGCCGATATAGCCGAGATAGTGATAAACCTGGCTATAAAGAGCTAAAGTCCTGGCCCGGTCGTTGGCGTCTCTCTGCCCCGCGCGGTCAAATCGCTTTTGAGGCTCTCTCTAAGAGAAGTGAGCTCCGCGATCTCTTTTTGAAGCTTCATCCGCTCATTTTCGAGCTCCGTTACCCTATTCCTAAGTTCTTTAACTCTGTTCTCTAGGCTCTGAATCTGCTGCTTCAGCTCGTCGTATTTCTTGACATCCGAGGCCATCTTCCAAGTTAACACGAATCTGTACAGGTCTTCTTCATTTCCCGAGAATATTATTTGGAAATTCGCCATCTTTCCATCCTCCAAAGTAGTCTGCATAGACCGACTAAAAAACGGTTCATTCAACGCGCTTCGATAATCGTTAAACGTCGCCGTTTTCCTGATTAATAGTTATAGGAATCTCCGAGGCAGTATCCAGCGTTGCCGACGCTGCTTGACACCACCCTAAGAGAAGGCGAGCTCTATAGAAAATTCGAGCCTGAGGTAAGAGTCGAGGTCGCTAAAAGAATCGCGGAAACGGGAATAGATCGAATAGAACTGACGGTCGATTATCCCCCTAGAACGACGCGGAGAGATGTGGAGGTAGTCGTCGAAGCTCTGAGAAGCTACGAGGTAGAAGTGGTGATTCACGGGAGGGCTTATAAGAGAGACGTCGAGGCGGCCGCCCACTACGACGTAGATGGAATAGGAGTCTACATAGCTCCGACGGAAATTCATAGAAAATTCAAGCTTGGAGGAATGAAGCTCGAGGAAGCTAAGAGGCGGATGGAGGAGGCATTAGAGCTTTCAAGATCATATGGCTTCAAGTATCGAAGAGCTACCATCGAGGATTCCTCGAGATATTATTTCGGCGAGGAAGGCGGCTTAGAAGCGCTCGCGAAGCTGATAGATGACTTCGGAAAAGCCGGAGCCACCTTGGTAAGCGTCCCCGATACCTGCGGAGCATTAACCCCACCTCAGGCAAGAGACTTCATTCAGAAGCTCAAGAAGCTCTGTAAAACGCCGCTATCAGCGCATTTCCACAACGATTATGGATATGCTTCGGCCAACACTCTGGAGGCCGCGCTCGCAGGAGCCGAAGAGCTTCAAGTATCGATCCTCGGGGTAGGTGATAGGAATGGGATCGCTGATCTCTACGAGGTCGCTGCTCCCTTGATCGATGTCCATGGATTCGGCTTAAGGATCAAGAGAGATCGCTTGAGAGATCTATATCAAAACTTCAGCAAGCTGACTGGAATAAGGATACCCTTCAGGCATCCTCTCAGCCGAGAAGCGCGAACGATTAGAGCCGGAGTCCATCAATCAATGGTTATGAAGGCTCCGGAAGGATATCTCCCAGCCGATAAACTGAGACACGATTTTGACCGCGTCTTCCTCGAGGCGACCCCGTATCTGAGCAAGAAATTCGTTGAGAAAATTCTAAAGCAAAAGGTAGATCGAAATAAGCTGCAGGAGATTTCATCCGAGCTAGCGAAGCTCGCATACGAGCATGGGAAAAACCTGAGCTCTCGAAGAATAATTGAATGCTTGGAATCTATGGGGCTTGAAGTTGATGAAAAGGCTTTGAGCAGGCTCCTAACCCCTCAGAGAGCATACATTCTCCTCAACCTAGATCCCAAATACCCCGTACGTGAAATGATTAGAGAAGTGCTCGGATGGGATGAGGTCGAGCGGGTGGATGAGGTCTACGGCGACGCGGATCTGGTGATCGTGGCGAGGATAGAGGATGAGGTCATAGAGCGGTTGAGGAAAAACTTCGGAAAAGCCATACTCGGGATGCGCACCTTGATCACCGATTAACCACGTTTCTCAGCCCGTCGATTAGGCTTCTAATCTTCTCCCAAACGGAAAAACGCTCAGCCCTCTCTTCAAGATACTGCAAATCCATTTCATCTAAGTTGGAGTAAATCGTTTTCGCCGCCAGCTCGAGCCTCATCGTGCTAGAACTAGATGCTAGCAGGGAGATCACGTAATCCTCAGTTGAAGCTATTTTAACGCCGTTCTTCTCAAGCGCTCTCTCCACAATTTCTTCATCCCAGTTGAGGGGCGCAGGGCTGTGAATGAACTTGATAACCTTGTTGCTCTGTAGATCTAAAATGCGGGATTCCTCGGGCGTTTCTAAGAGCTTTCGAAACTGAGACCCCGATAAAAGGTCATTAAGCCTCCGTCCATCAGATTTAACTGCGAACAATATTTCACTAGATATATAGGGGACTCCGTAAAGCGGCAGAGCTCTAAGGCCGTAGAAAAGATAGAATACATCGAGGCTTTTGAGGAAAGCCGCCGCCTGGATAACAGTTTTCTCCAGCGGATCGAACCAAGGAGAAGTTTTTCTAAGAAAATCAACGGCGTCTTGGTTCTTCAGCTTATCCATTTCCCTGACGATTCTCTTGAAATCTTTCTCCGAGAGCATCGGATTGAAGAGAATAGGCCACAAAATATCTTTTTCTTAGAACACCTGTAAACTTGAGGATAGAAGGCTGATATAGGAGAGGAAAAGCGCTATCGGGAGGCTTTTCTCCCAGCTTATTCCCCTGGAATACGTCAGCCCCGCGGCTAAGATTATCAGCTGAACCACGTGCGCGGCGATGAATAAGGTCTTAAAGATCGATGAAAGCGCGTCAAATCGAAGTCCGAGATTATAAGACGCCAATATTAGCAGCAGATAGATATCCACCGGGATATACGATGTCAAGCATATCGCTGATAATCCTCCAAATCCTTCTTCGCCCTTACCGAGAAATTTACCGATCGCCATGAAATACGCTAAGGTGATGAGCAGGCTGAGAATCGGCGAATAATTTGCTCGATCGCTGTAAAAGGTCAAGAAAAGGATGACCGGCTTTACGGGGAGAAGTGTTGATGCTGCCAGATAAAGCCCAGCGGCAAAGAAACCGATAGGAGCGTAATAGATGGGAGAAGCCGCGACTTTTTCGAAAAACGCGAGTATAGACGGCCTTTCCTTAAGCTCTTTCCGAACTCCGAGTTCCTCGAGCAGCCTTTCAGCGATCCGAGCTCCCCTGCTATTCAGCGCATACTTTCCTCTTCCAACCTGATCTATCAGGGGCTTAAGAAAATCTAAGTGATAATACAGGGTGCCGTAGCTCACGTTCAAGCGCCTTTTCAGCTGGGTGGCGGTAAGCTCACCCCGAGAGCGGAGGAGCAAAATGATCTCTCTTCTTATAGGGCTCTTCAGAAGCCTGTAAATCTCCGCTCCCAGGTCTTCGCTCAATTCTCCGCTCTCCTGTCGCGTTCATAATGAACAGCTTTCCGAAAAAATTCGAAAAGCAACATTAATAACGTTTACCTTTGGGAAGTTTGATGAATAGGGCGAGGCCTCGATGAGGATCTGGAAAAACCTAGCAGTCGTGCTTCTAATCATAGCTCTCCTATCCTCCATCACCGTTCAGGCCGCGAATCCCCATGCGAAAGACAATCCCGCAAATCTCAAAGCAAACAAATCTTTGAAGGAAAACGCGGAGAAAGAGCTCGAAATCGCCAAAGAGTCGCTTGAGAAGGCCCACGATCTTCTCAACGAGCTCAGCGGGAAAAACGCGTCGACCATGATTGAAAGTGATTTGATTAAGGATGCTGAGAAGGAGCTGGAAAACGCGGAGCTCAAGCTTGAGACAGATCCCATGAAGTCGCTGACGATCTCAAAACACGTCCAAGCATTAACTAAGCTGATCGTACATAATCTAGAAAATAAGCTGAAGGAAGCAGAGAAACCAGCCAAAAACATGACTAAACTATCTCGATTGAAGAAAGAGCTCGAAATGCTGAGAGATAAAGCTCTGAAATTGTTGGCGGATCTCGAGCAGGTTGCTGGAGAAGCCGGAACAGAGCAGATCAAGGAAATGCTGGAGGACGCTTTGAGCTTCATCAAGGAGGGCTCTACTTCAGGAAACATCACTTCGGCAGCCGCAAAATTGGAGGAAGCGAAAAACCTCATAGGCAAATCCGAAGACTTTCTTGAGTCAATTATCTCGAACGCGACTAAATCCGCTGCAGCCACCGCGAACAAGACCGCGAAAGAAGCCGAAGAAAACTTAACGAAAGTCGAGGTGAGCGTGAACGTCTCGGTCAGCGTCGGCGAATCGGAGGTGAACATCGAGCAAACGTCGATGGCTAAGGCTCCTAAATCCGAAAACGTTTCCATAACTAAGACAGCCGTGGCCGCCTCCAATAACGGCACGCTCATAACCATAAGCAAGAAAATTTACTCCGCGAATCGATCCGTAGAGGCATCGATTTCCGTCGAGAAGAATCAAAGCGTTCTAGGAGGAATGATGAGAGTCGAAAACGGAAACGTCAGCTCAATGATCATATACGAGAATTTCTCCCTCGAGCCCTTGAAGGTGGAAGAAAACAGGCTTAAACTAAAGGTAGAGGCTCCCTCAGGTTCTCCCGGAAAGCTATTGATCATCAAGCTCGATTCAAGCACATTCCACGCCGACGAAATAGATGAAATCAAGGTCTACGTGAACGGATCCGAAGCGATTCTCGCCTCGAGCGTCCTAGACTTGGTCTCAGAGGTCTACGACGAGCCCGCCTATGTCTTCGTGATCTCATCGGAGGGAGTCAGCGTCCTAATCTACCTGCCGCACTTCAGCCGATACACCATCGACGTGATAGGAATCTTAAAGCAAGCGGTCACAACTCTGGAAACCGCCTTAAGCCAGTTGCTCACCAGAGACACGCTGGTCATCGCGACGATGACGGCCACAATAATACTCATGACGGCCGCGCTACTATACACCAGGAAAAAAGAATTAATCCAATAACAGGAAACGAGATCTCCCAACAAACCGCACAAAACACTTAGAAAAAGGCGGCGGCAGCCCCCGAGAAGTGGCAAGGAAGAAAGAGAGCCTAGGCAGCGAACAAGAGATCCAGCACGGATCCACGCAGCGGCCCCGCCACGCCTTAGCGCTGCTCCCTCCCGGGCCTAACGCGGTTCGGTGTGCTCGGAAGCCGTTGCCCATCCCTACGGATGAGGCGGCTTCCTACGGAGCCCTGCGTGGGCGCGCGTTCATTTCCCCGTTTCGCTGCTGTGCTCTCTTTCTTCGCAAGCGCCTTCTCGGGTTACTGGCCCCCGCATGTAGCCCATTTCGGGTTACAGGGAAGGGCTAGCTCCCCGGCCCTACCTGCCGCCGCCGGTAATACTGTCTCTTCGGGAAATATAACTTTTAGAGCGTGTTGGAATTTTTACTTGAAGCTTTCGAGTCCCCGGCTCGGCTTGAAATATACTTCCACGGCGCCCGCTTTTCTAAGAAATTGTAGAGATCTGCGGGTAAACTTGGCGGAGTATCCGAGGGTTCTCGCGATATCCGAGGAGGTGTGGGGGCCGTGATTTTTCAAGAAGAGGAGGATCCTTATATGCCTGGGATCCACGTTTCCGGCGGGAAATCTCCTGAATCTCCAAAAGTAGACCATTTCGCCTCTTTTCCACGCTTCCGTCACAATTTTAATTATTCCGCGTCATCAGCCTTCCCGATATCCAGCGTTAAATCATCGATTTCGCGTTATTCGTGGATCTTCTTCCACATTTCCCGAGCCAGCTCGCCGTCGTATTTATAGAGGTGAAGCAGCTCCTCGGCTTCTTCTCTTCCGGCCTTGTGCTTCTCGAGGAACTTGAGGACTTTCTCCGTGAGGATGAGCTTAAGCTCTCCCGTCAACAGCTTCCCAGATCTATAATCTTCTTCAATTTGCTTGATTTTCGAGTCATCTGACTCGAAGAAATAGTAGAGCCACTGGAAGGCTACATCCACCTCCGGTTTTCCTCCGAGCTTTCGATGAAGCTCCAAGGTCGGCTGACCTCCAGAATACGCTTTCCAAATCTTCTTTTTCACGGTTTTCTCATCTTCGTGGAGGTAGATCGCCGACTCAGGCTGGCTCGCGCTCATCTTCCCAACGGGCCCCGTTAAGGGGGGTAGGAACTTGCTGTGAATCGCGGCGGCCTTATAGAATCCAAGTCCCTCGGCGACGTCTCTTTGGATCCTCCAATAGGGATCTTGGTCTATCGCGCACGGTATAAGGCATCTCCTTTTCTCGAAGAGCGATGGAACGATTTGGATCGCGGGGTAAAAGGTCATTCCGATGTTTGTTTGGGGGGTGAATCCGAAGACGGCTCGAACCCAGCTGAAATTTATCTTCCTAGCGACCTTGAGGGCGAGGGGATACATGTTTCGAATGTATTCGATGTCTTGGAAGATGAAGGTTTTATCCGGATCAAATCCGACGGCCGCTATATCGAGGGCGTTTTCATGCGCCCATTTACGCGCCTCCTCCAAAGTTAATCTCCTCTCTTCTTCTAAGAACTTCTCGTCGTCCGTCAACTGTATGTAGACGTTCACCTTGAATCGATCCTGAAGCCACTTCGTAAAGTAGAACGGTATAATGTGGCCTATGTGCATCGGCCCGCTCGGCCCTCTACCCGTGTAGAGGAAGAATCCTTTGCCGCTTTCCCAATCATCTAAGACCTTGTCGAGATCTCTGTGCGAGAAGAATATCCGCCTTCTGAGGAGGTGATTCGTTTCTCCGGCGTTTCTCAGGATCCTTTCGAGTAGTTGATCGTCTATCAGGGATGTTCCGAATTTCTCGACGAGCTTGCCGTAGTCCACTTTTCCCTCCACTTTCCACGGCGTAACGATGAATTCCTCGTCTCTCATGTCGTTTTCCTCGCTTGATCTAGCTGAGCCAAAAACGCCCACCCATACCAATCAGCCATTCAGAAACTTAGATATATATCTAAAAGCCGCCTGACTCAGCTTCCATAAGCGAGGTTCGAGTTTGGTTTTTCAATTTTTAGGGAAAAGAGCTCCGTTTTTCTTTGATCGGCGTGAAGCGGTTTTCCGCTGGGGTGAAAACTTCTTATAAAGAGCCGTTGAGCTTGAGGCGAATTGGAGGATCTGGATAGGTTTAGAGAGGCCGGAGCAATAGCTAGAAAGGCCAGAGATGAAGCCTATAAGCTCGTCAGGGAGGGCGTCAAGGTCATCGAGGTCTGCGAGGCCATCGAAGACATTATCAGAAGCTCAGGAGCGGAGCCTGCTTTCCCCTGCAACGTTGGGATAAACGAGGTCGCGGCTCACTATACCTCTCCGCCGGGCGATCAAACGACGATTCCTCCGAGGAGCATAGTCAAGGTGGATGTGGGTGTTTCGCTCGACGGGTATTTGGCGGATACTGCGACGACGATAGCGTTGGCCCCTGAGCTGGAGGTCTTGGCCGAGGCGTCCAAGCTCGTTCTCCGCGAGGCGATCAAGGCCATGAGTCCGGGCGTCAGCGTCTCTAGAATAGGTCTGATAATTCAGAAAACAGCCAACCAGCTGGGGTTTAAGCCCATAAGGAATCTAACGGGACATGAGATAAAGAGATACGAGCTTCACGCGGGGCTCACGATACCCAACGTCGCGACGGTATCTCTTGGGAGGCTCAAAGAAAATCACATCTACGCGGTTGAGCCCTTTCTCACCACCAGAAAGGGAGCAGGAGAAGTCGTTTCAGCGAAGTTTTCGACGATCTTCCGGGTTGATCCAAATAAGCTCAGCGGAAAGAAGCTAAAACCAGAGGAACGAACGCTGCTGAGAGATTTAGCGGATCGCTTCAAGGGCCTTCCCTACACGCCGAGATGGATAAAGAACTTCGATAAAGTCGGGAAAATACACGAAAAACTGGTTAGGCTCGGGAGAATTTACGGATACCCTGTTCTAGTGGAGCTATTCGGCGAGCCTGTCGCTCAGTCAGAGCACACGGTAATAGTCACGGAGAAGGGCTGCGAGGTCATAACCTAATAGCTAGACGCTAAAAAGCCTTGGATTTTGAAGCAGGCTTCTTCGGCTTCTCTTTTACGTAGATTCCAATTATCTTCATCTTGGTGCATCCGCATTTGGGGCATTTTTCCTCCACTTCTTTGAAGACGTAATCTCCCTCCTTGAATGGCCTGGAATTCGTGGTGCCGCATTCTGGGCATTTAAGGTAGGTTAGGGGTTTGAGCAGCGGCTTTTCTCCCCGCATCTGAGGAAACATTCTAACACTCTCCATCTCTATCTTGAACGTGAGAGTATTTAGCTGATACCTATTCCCACGGCGTTCCCTATTCCCGCGACGATGACGGAGAATCCTTCCTCGACCTTGCTGGCTATCAAGTTCTTCACTTTTTCAACGACTTCGTCCGCTGCCTTCGCTATGCTTTCTCTCATGGGGGTAATGGCTTCTCCTATGGATTGATAGATCACGAATGCGTAGAGGGGGATGTTCTTCTTCTTCGAGATCTCCTCGATCTTATACTTGTCGACCCCTATGCCGCCGATCGCCGCCCCTATTCCCTCGACGACCTTTCCACTCTCCTCTCCCTCGAGCTTCAACCCAGCGTCGATCATTATTATCGCCTTAACCTTATCACCCTCAGACTCCAAAATCTTCAAAACCCCGTCAGCAGGCTTCCCGACAGCTCCGCCCGGCCCAGCCGCCCTCAAGACGAAGAGCTTTCTCCCATCTAGGACTACTTCATGAACTATCGTGTCTTTGGCGACTTCATACGTCTTCTTCTCAGCTCCCTCGACGAGCTTAGCGACCGCGAGGACTCCGACGCCGTCTCCTATGGGCTGACCCTGCGCGAACGCGTAGCACGCTTGACGATATGCTTCAGCTATCTCCATGAGCTGGGGCATGAGCATCTGGATCTGCAGGACGGTGTAGATGTTCGATGTTTTCTTTCCTAGCAGATAGTAATGTCTCACGACTCTGTAGAGGTAGTCCAGGCCCCTGGCGACTTCGACGAGGTTGGTCAAGGTCTTCGCGCGCTCCTTATCCGCCTTCGAGCAGATAATCTTCACGTGTTCTTCAAACGTATCCTCCCAAGTGTTGAGTATGTGCTCGAGCTTATAAACCACTCCATATGGATCCATCGATTCAGGAGTTATCATGAAGGATAAAAGCAGCCTATCGAGCTCTTCGTCAACCTTGACCCCTCCGTCCGAATACTTCTTTAAAGCATCGACGACTCTTCTCCGCACCTCATCCCGCATGAGCTTAAGCTTATGCAGTCTCCTCTCAATGTCTCTGAGAATATAGGAGAGCTGAATTCTCTGCGAGAAAGTCGGATAGAGAATGAATATCATCATGAACACTATCCAGATCAAGCTGCTTAGAAGCGAGATCCAATCCTGCTGACCAGCGAACTCCAAGAACCCCAACATCCTACTGCGTCTCCAAACAAACCCTTCAAAGGAACCTCCTCTAAAAAGTTTTCCTGAACTAAGAGTTAAATACAAACCAAGCAACAAATGAAACGCTTGCCGGCCATAGCGGCCCGGGAAACGCCCGGACTCATTCCGAACCCGGAAGCTAAGCCGGGCCGCGCCAGAGTATTAGTGGGGTGCGGGAGCCCCCGCGAGGCTCTGGTGCTGGCAAGCATTGTTCTAGTTTTTGGGTTGTTTTCTTTTTTCGTAGGTTTTTGCCGCGTTTTTGTACGCTTTTTCGGCGGCTTTTCTTAGTTTTTTTATGGCTTTTTCGGCGTCTTCCTGCCCGAAAGTCGCTGTTCCGGCTATTATCACGTTCGCTCCGGCTTCGATTATCGATGAAACGTTTTCGGCGGTTATTCCCCCATCTACGGCGATGTCCGTCCATAGATCTAGATCGGTCAGCTTGGCTCTGGCCTCTCTTATCTTCTTCAAGGTCTTCGGGATGAAGGTCCGACCTCCGAACCCCGGATTCACCCCCATGATCAAGACGACGTCCACCTCATCTAAAACGTACTCGATCGACGAGAGCGAGGTCGCCGGATTCAACGCCACCCCCACTCTAAGCCCCCG
>JAGHCZ010000062.1 GCA_021160205.1 Nitrososphaerota archaeon
ATCTTCCCGGCGATGAGCCCAGCTAGAAAGGCTGGCTGATGAAGCCAATTATCGAATACCGCGAAGTTCGGCGGGGTCGGAGAATACTCGCTTCCCGCCACGAAGGCAACGTTTGGAAAATCTTTGGTCACCCTCCTAGCGATATCCTCCTTAAGGAAGGCGTCTAGGAAGACTACGTCGGCGACCCTAGCGGCATCCCGGAGAGCAAGCTCAAACTCCTTTGGATCACTCTTCCTATCCACGAACTGGTAATCAACCTCGATTCCTTTGGCCCTATACTCCTCCGCAACCGCGAGGATCGCCTGATGGATAGCTCCATCCCAAGGCTCGCTTACAGGAGTCTGGAAAACCGCTCGAACGACGAGCTTCCGCTTAGCCTCCTCGGCCCCAGCCGGGGCAGCGAAGAAAGCGGCGATGAAAAGCAGCAGAATAACCGCGAAAACCGCGAGCTTAAACCCGCCCGCCCCAAGATCCACCTTTTCCTCGGGCATAATCTAAATTACGCAACCTCTCATTTATACCTTCATCAGGAAGCAAGGCTAGAATATATCCCACGGAGATCGATGGATATTTACCGGCAGTCCGGTATCCGGAAAGAACCTTTTTAAGAACCCGGATCTACCTTCAAAAAATAGGGGAACGAGGCCCCGGTAGCTCAGAGGGAGAGCGCCCGGCTGAAGACCGGGTTGTCGTGGGTTCGAATCCCACCCGGGGCATCAGCAACTCCTCATCCAAACATCTCGATCCACTTGATGTTATCAGGAGTCCGCATCCTCTTCGACGACCTTTAATCCGAGTAAAGTTCCTATCTCCTTTAAAGCTTCCTTCCACTCGCCGTAGAACATGACCCTATGCCATCCGGCTTTCCAATCCCAATTCCTCAGCAAGTTCCTGACCTTCGCTCTTCCTACGGGTTTCGTTGAACATTCTTTTTCATTATATTCATTTCTAACTATCTCCGCCTCGTGAACTACTAAGCACCTATCAACAGTGTTCAAACCAACTAAAGTAACCTTTCTTCTTGTAGGTAACTCAACGTAAATTGAACCCTTCTTGCCGCCCCAGTGGGCTATCGTGATAACATATGGCGAATACTTTTTGGAGTCATATCCAAGCATATTTATCGGGGAGAAGCAGTGATAATAGATAACCTCGCCGGTTTCCTCGTCTATTGAGGGATCCGTGATGAATCCTGGCAGACCAGCTAGATGTTTCATCAGAATCATCACGGCGCTTGAAGTCAAATCTGCTTCACAGCCACAGACTATCCCCTCCTTAGATAGCTCCATGAACCCTAGGCAAGGCCAAGCCTTAATCATTCCCGAGGAGTAAAGCGTCCAGCAATCGACAGCTATACCGTCGACCTCGTAATGCTCTATGGCTTTCTTCATCGCTAAATACATCTTAGCATCTCCTATCAGGTCATCTTCATTATGTCCGACGACAGACTTAGCTTCTTCGATCCACTTCTTGGCAACCTCCCTTGCCTCATCGTCAGAGATTCTTTCGTAAAACTTCTCGTTAAACTCCTTGGAAGTCGTCGTTATTATCTCTATTCCAAATATTGATCTGATCTCTGCTGCTGCGTTATAGATTCCGATGGCCATCGGGAATGCTGCGTCAACGTATTGGGAGGTCACGGGGTCCACGATGAGTAATAGCCTTGATTTCCGAATATCATGAACGGTCTTTAGAAGCTTGACATATCTTTCTATAAGCTTCGGATCAGCCACATTTCTCGTGCACCTACCCAGCACCTTCAAACGATTCTTTATAATTCTCCTGTATTCCATCATAAGTTCTCCCGAACCCGTATAAGCCTCTGCCAAGATCACCGCAGGCTTACCGCTCGTAATTATCGGTCTTAAAACTCCAGTAAGATGCCTGAAAACGAAAACTAAGTAACCTTCGACGTTTCCAAGCTTCTTCAATACTCTAACGGAATCGGAAGCCGTACCAGCTTCGCCATAAACAAACTCAACATCAGGAAATTTCTCTTCCAGAATATTCTTGATTCGCTCAACGTTGCTTTCATAAAATTTCCTAAATTCATCAGAGATTATCATCCCGCCGCCGACGAGAGGCGTAGCAAAGATAACGCCGATTCTCATGGATGATTTATGGGCCCTCATAACACTTATTTCTAAGACTTGCTTGTTAAAAACGTACCTCATAGTGCTTGCGGAAAGTTTATAAAGGTCTCGAACATTTTAACAGCGTGGCGGATTATGAACGCGGATGATGAAAATCCTTTAAAGAAGAAAATATCGCGTAGAAAGGCTCTCTCAACCGCTGGTAAGGTTGCGGTCGGCGTGGTAATTAGTGGCGTCATCGCCGGCGTTGGAGGATATTATGCCGGTAGCGCTACCGCAGCGCCAAAAACAATCAAGGAGACCAAGACTGTAACAGCTGCAGCCACCACCGTTAAGGAGACCGTGACTAAGACCGTAACAGCACCCGGTGCGGCCACGACGGTTACGGCTCCTGCGAAGACGGTAACCGTGACCAAGACCGTCGCAGCTCCTGGAGCCGCGAAACCTTATGAAGGCGTTAAGCTAACAGTTCTATGCCATACTGGAGTTCAGGCCGGGCCATGGCACGCCTATAAGGAGGACATCAAAAACATTTTCGGAATAGACCTTGAGGTCGTCGAAGCCCCTCCAGAGGAGCTATACTCGAAGGGGCTTCTCGGCCTTAAATCGAAGCCAGCAGACTATGATTTAGTCCAATTTAATTCAGCATGGATAGGAGACTTTGAGCCGTATTTACGACCTCTAGACGATTATATTAAAAAGGCCGATCCGGGATGGGGTGACGTCCTACCCGGCTTTAGGCTATTTAGAAACATGTGGGCTGGCAAGATATATTCATGGACTCTAGACGGAGACACCTTCATGTTCTACTATAGGAAAGATCTCTTCGATCATCCCGAGGAGAAGGAAGAATTTAAGAAGAGATACGGCTATGAGCTAGGTCCGCCGAAGACTTGGGATCAGGTCAGGGATATCGCCGAGTTCTTCACCAGGAAGGCTGGAGACACTCTCGCTGGAAGCAAGCTGAAGAAGGACTTCTTCGGCTACGCTGATCAGGCTAAGAGAGGAAGAGTATACTACTGGTATTTCTTCAGATGGATTCCCTATAGAGCTGCTGAAGAAGATGGCATACCCCACTACTTTGATCCAGATACGATGAAGCCTTTAATAAACACGCCGGCCTCCGTCGAGGCATTAGAAGCTATGAAAGATATACTACAGTTCTCGCCGCCGGGAGTTCTCGGGTTCGAGTGGACGGAGCTCTTCACCGCGGCCATGAGCGATAGCGTAGTAGCCATGTGGATACACTGGCCGGATGAAGGAGACAGATTCCAAGACAAGCTCCAGCCCCTACCAGTCGAGAACCCGCCAAAGCCGCAGCTCGGCTTCTGCCCGATCCCTGGGGTTGAGAAAAACGGTAAGCTCTACCGCTACACGCCCATTGATACTTGTTGGGAGCTTGGAATTGCGAAGAATAGCAAGAACCCTGACGCGGCCTACGCCGTCCTATACTTCCTAATGAGGCCGGACAACGCCTTAGAGAGGGTCATGGCTCCAACCGCAAAGATTCCAAGTTCAAACCATGATCCATATGCCTACTCGCAGTTCTATTCGCCGAGATGGAGAGCTGAGAAACCTTGGGTCGGCCCATTCCTAGACGCCGAACTTGAGGCGTTGAAGAATCCATATCCGCTATTGAGAATACCCGGAGGATTTGAGTATCTCGACGCCCTCGATCTAGCCGTATCTGAATGTCTATCAGGAGCTAAAGACGCAAAGACGGCCTTGGATGAAGCCGCTAAGAAGTGGGATGAGATAACCGATAAGCTCGGTAGGGAGAGGCAGAAGGAATTCTACCATAAGATGTGGATGGTTCCGCTG
>JAGHCZ010000051.1 GCA_021160205.1 Nitrososphaerota archaeon
AAGCTCAACCACCTCAAACGGCTCACGCTCAAAGCCCTGGAACTCGATCACCCGACACCTTCAAGCACCCCCGCCTATCAGATCAGGTTAAGCAGAATAGAGAACATATTTAACATTTTTCAACCCGCTCAGGGAGAGAGCGAATAACAATTAAATCGAAGCTTAAGCCCCGATACAAACGGGGCCCGTAGCTCAGCCTGGCGGAGCGCCCGGCTCATAACCGGGAAGATGAAGGTGAGACACCGGGTGGTCGTGGGTTCGAATCCCACCGGGCCCAAATCGAGAGATTTTAACCTCTTTTATCTGAAAGAAAGTATTTATGGGAAAATACTGGTTTTCCTCATGATGGAAGAAGTCCTCGTGCTCGAGGATATCACAAAGAGGTTTGGAGCTATTACGGCAGTTTCTGATGTCGATTTAACGCTTTATAAGGGAGAGCTTTTAGGCCTTATTGGGGACAACGCTGCCGGAAAATCCACTCTTCTTAAGATCATAGCAGGCGTCTACAAGCCCGACGCAGGTAGGATAATACTGGAAAATGAGGAAGTTCAATTCGATTCACCCATGGATGCTAGGCTAAGAGGAATCGAGATGGTTTTTCAAGATTTTATGGTATGCCCCGAGCTAGACGTCATCTCTAACGTTTTTCTTGGAAGAGAGATGACTAAGGGCCAATTTCTTAAACGAAGGCTTATGGAGAAGATATTGAAGGAGAAGTTAAAAGAGCTTAAATTCGATATTCCTTCACTAAAGAAAAAAGTTAAATTTCTTTCAGGCGGGCAGCAGCAAATAGTTGCTATTTTAAGAACCCTTCTTTTCGATCCGAAGATACTATTGCTTGACGAGCCTACAGCAAATCTCTCTGCCATGGCAGCAATGGAGGTTATGTCGTTCATAAGAAAACTTATTAAACAAAGGAACATTAGCGGAATATACGTGGCTCACGATCTACCCTCCATAATTAAGTTCTCTGATAGAATTCTCGTGATGAGATCAGGAAAGATAATTGCTGAGAAGAAGCCCGATGAAACGGATCCTCTTGAATTGATTAAACTCATGAGATTATAGGGGGATGCGCATGAAGTCTAATAGTATGAAAACGGTTTTCAGAATATTGAAGGAGAAATATGAAGCAATAGATGAGCTTAAATCACTTACTGGTTTAATTGTGCTATTTCTAGGCGCTGCCGTGTTTACTCCTAAGTTCTATAATCCTCATAACATTAGCCTATTATTGGGTCAGATGAGCGTAATAGCGATGGCCGCTATCGGAGAGGCGTTCGTGATAATAATGGGTAGCATAGACCTCTCAGTTGGCTCGATAATAGGCCTAAGTAACGTCCTCGCAGCAATACTAATTTCACAGTATAACTACGATCCTGGAGCCGCCTTATTCGCGGTCATGACGGTAGGAGGATTCATAGGATTCTTAAACGGCGTTCTAGTAACTAAAGGTAAGATCCCATCCTTCATAGCGACCCTCGCAACACTAACAGCTGTTAGGGGTATCGCATATCTTATCTCTGGAGGATTAAACATACCAGTTTACAACGAAGCCTTCCTGAGCCTTAACGAGGTTTTATTTGGTGTTCCTATAATATTCTGGATCTATTTAGCCGCTCTAGTCGTCTTAAGCATATTCTTTGAACTTACAAGATTAGGGGTTTACATTAGAGCGATCGGCTCAAATGAGCTGGCTGTCAGAAATCTCGGAGTCGATAATTCAGGCATGAAGAACCTAGCTTTCACCATGTCTGGGGTATGCTCCGCGATCGCAGGGTTTATGCTAGGAGTAAGGCTTGGAGCAGGTTATCCACATTCTGGAATAGGCTACGAGCTAGATGTTATAGCTGCTGTCGTGATCGGCGGAGTCTCATTGACTGGTGGAACGGGAAGCCTAATAGGGACTTTTATAGGCGCGCTTCTATTGGCTGCCCTCCTGAATATCATGGTTTTAGCGGGCATCGGAGCGTTCATGCAGTATGTTGTTAGAGGAATAGTTCTTATATTAGCCGCCTTAGCTATGAGGAAAATGGTGGCCTTCGTTAAATAAGGGGGTGACTTAAAGAATGGCTAGGAGGTTCACTCTGACGCTCTGGATTTTAACGATCTTGCTATTATGTTCGATGGCCACCTTCGCTTACAGCTTCTTCGTCGTTAAGCCAGCGGCTAGGGTGAATTATACGATAATGCAAAACACAATATATGTTAATCCAAGTTCAGGCGAATGCTACATAACTTTCACAGTCCAGAATACAGGAACCGTAGATTTCGAAATAAAAGCGATAGTATTGGATGAGGATGTCATAGAACTCCCTGTTCCAGGAATGCTGGGGAAGACGAAAGTCGGCGTCGGGCAGAGAGCAGCGTTGAGAGTACCCTTGCCAGAATGTAATTATGAGCCGGGAGAAGTCGTAAATTTATTCTTAAAAACGGATCCACCGCTATTGGAAGCGCAGAAATTCGTGGTCGCCCCGACGCCGGTCGAGAGAATGGAGTAAAGCTCCTTTCAGTTAAGTTTCTATTTTGAAGTTGCCTTATTCTCTTACTCTTACATAATGGAATTCTCTTACATAATGGATTGAGTATTTTGCCCGCTATAAGCTTATATATCCCTTGTGTTAAGGTATAATGAGATCGAGAAATGAGGCGCAGGAAAAATGTTCAATCCATCATGAATAAGAGAATCACGCGTAGGGATGCTATAACTACTGCAGGTAAGATCGCAATAACAGCTGTTGTAGCGGGCGTTGTTGCAGGTATTGGCGGGTACTTTGCTGGAGGCGGAGGCGCTCCAGCGAAGACGGTGACCGAGACGGTAACAAAGACGGCTTCCCCGAAGACTGTAACAAAAACTGTTGAGAAGACGATAGGGGCCGCGAAGACGGTAACGGAAACCGTTGAGAAGACGGTAACAAAGACTGTAACCGTGACCGCTGCTCCTCCAGCTCCTAAAGTGAAAAAAGTTGACGTAGCGTTTTGGGTTGGAAACCTCGCGTCACCTTACTGGATCTCATGCAAGGACGGGGCAGAGAAAGCTGCCAAGGATATCAACGATTACTTTGGCAAAGAAGTCTTAACGGTTACTACCTTTGATGCTAAGGATGATCCGGCAGTTCAGACGAGCCAAATAGAATCGGCGATTGGAGCAGGGATTTACGAAGCCGCCGTCCTACCAGCCGTTGTAGCTGAGGCGATGGTTCCCGCCTTCAAAAAGCTATATGACGCTGGAATCCCAACAATAACCTACGATAGGGAGATAGCCCCCGAGGGAAGAAAGTATAGGCTCTTTTGCATAATTACGGATAACGTCGATGCCGCTGCGCGGCAAACCGAGACCCTAATCAAATATCTTGAAGCCAGCGGAAAGCCTAAGCCGTGGAAGATATGCATCTGTCTAGGACATCCCGGAGCGTCCTCAGCCGAGGATAGAAAAGCTGGACATCATATGGTACTTGATCCATTAGTTGAGAAGGGAGACGTGGAGATAGTCTATGAAACCTATCACGAGGGCTGGAAGAGAGAGCTCGCGAGGGCTACTGTCGAGAGCGTATTGACAAAGAACCCTGATCTAGCTGGAGTCGTCTGCTCGAACGACGACATGGCATTAGGAGCGGTTGCAGCAGTTGAAGGAGCGGGGTTAGAGCCGGGTAAGGATGTTCTAATAGCAGGTTTCGACGCCATAAGCGAGGCTGTTGAGGCTGTAAGGAAAGGAAAGATGAACGTCACAGTAGCTCAGGCGCCCAAGATAATGGGATACTGGGGCGTTTACGCTGCCTTCCTCCACGTTAACACCGGATGGAAACCAGCCGTCGAAGTCATACCATCGCCAGCCATAGTTGTAACAAAGGAGAACGTCGAGGTATTCGCGCCGATGGTAGAGCCTCCACGATGGGATCTCTGGAAGAAATACGGACCAACGCTTGAAGAAGCATTCCCACGCTGAAGTAGCCACCTTTTTCATAAACTCATTTTTTATTTAACCTGCAACATTTCTCACGGTTGCCAGCTCGAGTAAATCGTAGAATAGATGGTAGGATTTTATCTGCCTTTTTTGCTGTAGAGCTGGTAGGGTAAGGTGAAGATCTTCACGGCTCCGGTTGAGTCTCTTTGATCGAATCCAGCTGCTTTCAGGCTTCTTATCTCGGGTGCGAAGAGGGCGTTTGGGGATTCTCGTTCGATTATCTCGAAGTGTCCCTTCTGAAGCCTGATCGTTATTTTTCCTGAGACCCATTTCTGGGTTGAGTCTATGAAGGCGTTTAGGTCTCTCATTAGGGGGTGTAGCCACATTCCGTGGTAGGTCATGTCCGCCCAGAGGCTGTCTATCTGCTTCTTCAGCCTGAGCTGCTCCTTGGTTAGGGTTAGGTGTTCTAGATCCGCGTGGGCTGTTAGGAGTATTGTTGCGGCTGGCGCTTCGTAGATCTCCCTAGACTTGAATCCTATTATCCCGTCTTCTAGGATGTCTATCTTCCCTATGCCGTATTCTCCCGCGATGTAGTTTAGGTCTATTATCATCTTCACGGGATCCGTCATGCCGTCTATCTCGACTGGGATGCCGTTCTCGAATTTTATCGTAAGCTCCTTAGGCTCGTTTGGAGCCTCCTCGAGAGGTTTAACCCAGTAGTATTCTTCCGGCGGGCAGGGGGTTTTCAGATCTTCGAACTGGCCGCTTCCGATGGAGTGCGCCCAGAGGTTTACGTCTCCTCCGATCTTCCCCCTAGGGCGCTTAACCTCTATCCCGTATTTCTTTAGCATCTCCTCCTCTTGGGTTCTCGTTAGATTAAGCTCTCTAACCGGCGCTATTACCTTGAGGTGCGGGCCTACGTACTTGAATGCGACCTCCAATCTGAATTGATCGTTCCCCTTCCCCGTCGCTCCATGCGCTACCGCCTCTATTCCCTCTTTAACGGCTATTTCCGCGGTCTTCAAGCCTATCAGGATCCGGGTCATGGAGG
>JAGHCZ010000139.1 GCA_021160205.1 Nitrososphaerota archaeon
TCATAAAATACGCTTTAACCATCCTACGATGATCCAAATATCCATCTTCACAGAATTCTTCCAGTTTATCGGATGGATAACCTGTCTCAGTCAAAATTATCAAAGGCTTTCCATAGATATAAGCCAGAAACGCCTCGACAATAGTTCCCGCTCCTCCCCCAAGTATCACCATCGCGTGGCAGCTTCTGGCTATGGGTATGCTCCTGGCCTGATATGTGGTTCCCGCTAGTATCTTGATGGTGTTATATGGGCTGTGGCGCGGATTGTTTTCTCTTATTTTCTCGTCTTCTAATGGGATGACTCCTATGGTTATTCCGCCTCTTTCAACGAATTCTCTGCAAGCGATCTTCATCAGGCCTCCGTCTCCTCCGGTGACCAAGATCACTTCTTCCCTGTATTTGGCCAGCGTCTCGGCGAATTTCTTGGCTTTTTCGGCCGCTTTGCTGTTTGGGCTGGGGTCGCTTGAGGCTCCTATCGCCACCAAGAGCTTGCTCTCCATGTTGATGGAAAGATGTCTACCGCTAGGATATTTATCTTCTTTTTCAAAAATGGTGATTGGAATGTTAGGCCGATTCGATTTTTATTTCCCAATCCGTTTTGATTCCCGCTTTCTCGAAGATCAATCCGACGGGGCATATTTCCAAGGTTAATCTAAGAGTCCTCTCGACTTCGTCTTTGTTCGCGTTGGTGCAGATCGTCAAGGTCGCCTTGCATCGCTCAACCGTTTTAGCTCCCTTCTCGGCATCTATCTCGACTATCAGCTTGCTGTAGTCCAGTTTTCTCTTCTCGGCCACGAGCCTAAAAATGGTAGTGACGCATCCGGCCAAGCCCATGACCGCCAGCTCTAGGGCGGTTGCCCCTGTGTCCTCGCCGTTGTTTTCCGGAGGTAGGTCTACGACGACGCTGTGTCCTCGACAATTGTCTACGACGCTCCTATACTTGTTAATCCAAATGGATCTCACTTTCATAACGTTCACCAAGGAATGATGCCGGGTAACTACTTATTTACTTTACTTTTTCCCGACTATGCGGATAATTCGTGAGGTCGAAAGATGTTAAGCGGAGATTGAGGCGTGGCTTCGGTGATGTGGAGAGAGAAATAGAAACGGTGATCAACGAGTATCTGCGGGGAAAGATGCGGTTGGATGATTATTTAGATCGGAGAGCGGAGTTAGAGTCGAAAAAATGGGAGCGGGCTTTGGAAAATCTGAGGAAAATGCGCTTGAAGGATTAGCCTATTCCCCGAAGAGCGGCACCCTTCCCAAGTAATTCATTAAAATCTTCATGAGATCCATTCCCCTGATTCTGCATAAAGATCCCCTCGCGCACGATATCTCATCGAACGCTTTTACGTCATCTCTTCTGACGCCGGGTCCCGCGATAGCTATTGGAACAGGGTCTCCTCGATGGTCTCCAACCTCGCTCGGGGTAGTATGGTCCCCAGTTATCGCGATGTAATATCCCCTGTCAAATACCTCATCCACGAGCGGAGTTAGTTCTCTAGATATCCATTCTATTACCTCGACCTTCTTTCTGGGGTTCTTGTCATGGCTGACGGAGTCCGTGGCCTTTATGTGGAGAAATACGAGATCGTAGTTTTTCAGGGCCTCCATCGCGGCCTCAACTTTCCCTCTAAGATTCGTATTAACCGTTCCAGTCGCACCCGGGACTTGAATCAAATCAAATCCAACCGCTCTCGCGACCCCCTTGTAAAGGCCTCCCCCGGCTATTGCGGCCGCTTTGATCCTCCAAATCTTGGAGATGGGCTCGATATCTGGGAGGGTTCCAGCTCCTCTGGGTAGAAGGATGTTTGCTGGTTTGAGTCCTTTCTCGATTCGCTCCCGATTTACCGGGTGGTCTTTCAATATTTTCCTGGCTTTTTCTAAGAATTCTTCTAATGCATTAGCCGTTCTCTCGGCTTCGAGGGAATCGTCCAAAGGCTTCGGCTTCGGAACCTTGATTCCAGTTTTATGCGCATCTACGTCCGAGACCATTCTCGAAAGTTTTTCGCCGCGTAAGACGAGCACGCCCCTGTGCTCTGATGAATGATGGAAGATTGCTTGAACGCCTTTCACCCCCTCTATTTTTATTTTCCTCAACGCTTCCGCCAAGACCTTGGCCTGCTCGCTGCTTATCCTCCCAGCTCTTCTATCAACAATTATTCCCTCCTCGTTTATAGTCGCGAAATTGCATCTAAAGGCCACGTCTCCTGGTTCAAGATCTATCCCCACTCCGAGCGCTTCAAATGCTCCTCTACCCGGATAGCACTTGAATGGGTCGTATCCGAAGATCGCAAGATGTGCTGTATCGCTTCCAGGAGGTTGGCCGGGAGCTATGACATCCATTATTCCGCATTCGCCATTCGCCGCAATCCTATCAAGGGTTTCCGCCTTTGCTGCTTGTAGCGGCGTCAGCCCGTTTAGAGTTTTTGTTGGCCGATCTCCGAGTCCATCGCATACGACGAGAACAACCTTCATTTTCGCACTCAAGGATAAGCTGCCAAGCTATTAACCATTAACCTTGTTGATGGGTTTTCAAAAAATATCAAGTAGCATTACGCGTGAAATGGTATGATGGAGTGTCCGAAGTGCGGCGGAAATATGCTAGAGTTCAAGAAGAGTTTGTCCGCAAATGTCGGCCCGTTTTCGGTTAAGAAGTTTCTCCCACAGGAGCTTCAGAAATACGAGTACATAGAGTTCCATATATGCGAGAAATGCGGCTACATGGAGATCTACTGGAAGTAGCGGAAAACTTAGGAACCCGCGATAACAACTTTCTCCATTTTCTTTAGGGAATCCTTAACGAGCTTCTCAATAGGCAGTTTTCTCTCCATGTCTCTAATTATTTCAAGCTTCGCGGCGGTTGCCTGTCTTCTCGGAACGAACAGCGTGCAGCAGTCCTCTTGGGGCTTAATTGAGATCTCATAAGTTCCAATATGCTTGGCTAGATCCATTATCTCCTGTTTATCGAAGCCTATTAGCGGCCTTATTATCGGTATGGAAGTTGCTTCGTCGATGACCCTGAGGTTTTGAAGAGTTTGAGATGAGACCTGCCCCAGGCTTTCGCCCGTGACTATTGCCTCTGCGCCTTCTTTTCGCGCTATTTCCTCGGAGATTCTGAGCATAAATCTCCTATATAATATAACTAGGTATCTTGGATCTACTCTGGTTCTTAAATGAATTTGGATTCCGCCTAATGGTATCAGATATAGCGTGCTTGGCGACTGATATTCGCTTAAAGCCTTAACGAGCTGCATGGTCTTGTATATGCTTGACTTCGAGACTATCGGGAAGCTGTGGAAATGAGCGAAGATCACCTCGAACCCCTTCTTCATCATTAGATAGGATGAAACCGGGGAATCAATTCCCCCAGAAATCATCGAAACTACCTTCGCCATTTTTCCATTCTCATGCTTCTACCCCTTAATCGGATTTATCTACCTTTTCCCGCAATCTCGCTCAAAACGTCGATTACGTATTCGACTTCCTTCGGCTTGGTCCATCTCCCGATGCTAAGCCTCAGGCTGTTCTTCGCCTTTCTCCCGTCTAATCCTATCGCTAAGAGCACATGACTTGGCTCGAGTTTTCCGCTGGAGCAAGCTGAACCTGTTGAGGCTGCTATACCCCGCTCGTTGAGCTCAATGATCAACCTCTCGCCATCGATGAATTCCAGCCAGAAGCTCGCGATCGTCGGGATCCTTTCTTCGGGGTGACCTGTTAGATGGGCTCCTCTTATCTCGGAGATTCCGTCGATAAGCCTCTTACACATCCTTCTCAACCTTTCAGCTTCCTCGGCCATCACCTCTCCAGCTATCTCGCACGCCTTTGCGAACCCAACTGCTCCGGGCACATTTACGGTGCTTGATCTGAGGCCGCTCTCATGGCCGCCGCCGTGGAGTAAGGGTTCTATCTTTACTCCCTCTCTTATATAGAGAGCTCCGATGCCTTTCGGACCGTAGATCTTGTGCCCGCTTATCGTCAACAGGTCTATGTTCAGCCTCTCCACATCTATCGGAAGCTTCCCTAGGCTTTGCGCCGCATCGACGTGGAAAATTACGCCGCGGGATCTACAGATCTCTCCTATCTCCTTTATCGGCTCTATTGTTCCGATCTCATTATTCGCGTGCATTATGGAGATTAGGATCGTGTCGTTTCTAATCTCCCTCTCGATCCTTGCTGGATTCACTAGCCCATGTTCATCTACCGGGATATAGGTTACTTTGAAGCCGCTTCTCTCCAGCCATCTACATGGCTCGAGGACGCTTAGATGCTCAATCTTGGAGGTGATTATGTGTCTACCCTTATCCTTGTTCGCGAAGGCCGCGCCTTTTATGGCTAGATTATTGCTTTCGGTCGCGCTGCTTGTGAAGACGAGCTCCATCGGCGATGCTCCTATGAACGACGTGATCCTCTGCCTCGCTTCTTCCAAGGCCTCTCTCACCTCCATTCCCCAGCTATGGGGGCTCATGGTGTTCCCGAACTTTTTGTCGAAATAGGGGAGCATGGCCTTGATCACCCTTGGGTCGACGGGAGTAGTCGAGGCGTAGTCCATGTAGATCCTCTTTTTTCCAAACGGCATGCCGCTAACTAAGTTCCCTTCAAGAATAAAGATCTTCCCAACAAAGGCTTACAAGGATAAAAGAAAGGAGGAGTGTCTTGAGGATTTACTTGGTTTTGATGCTCTTCGCGGTCTTCTCTGCTTTCTTCGCCCATTCCTCCGCTTTCTTCGCGACGAAGTCCTTCATCCCAAATCCTATAGCGATTCCGCCGCCGATCGCTATCGCACCCGCCAATCCCCAAGAGATGGCCGTGACGATCATGTTCAAAATGCTGACATCTATCTTCATGGTTGAGAGGCCTATTATCAGGACAACGAGATATAATACTCCCCTGACGGCGAGAGATGCGAGACCAACGTATTCGATTTTAGCCTCCTTGCCGATGGCCGTTATCGCGTCTCCGACGAAGTCCGCGGCCATGAGTCCGAAGATTAGGATGA
>JAGHCZ010000036.1 GCA_021160205.1 Nitrososphaerota archaeon
CTATAAGAGCAGTCCTCTTATTTCCGTCAACGAATGGGTGTTGTGCTATTAGCTCGTAGAGGAGGTATGCTGCCTTCTCGGCTAAGTTCTCCTTCTTGGATTTCAGAGGGCTTCCCTTATACTTCACGGTTTCCAGAATGGATTGTAGAGCCTTCTCGTTTAAAATGCCGTGAGCTAGACCGTAGGTTGATGTTATCTCGCGGTTGATATTGATGAGTATCTCATAGCTTAGATAGCGTATCCCCATCACTTGTAGGCTAGGCTTCTTAGAAGCTTATTATATTTTCTGATGGCCTTCCGAGCGATCTCCATGGCCTCCTCATCCACCTTAGATCGGCTCTCCCGAACCCTAGCACTCATCCTTCTCGAAAACTGTAGAGCGGAGAATCGTATATAAAGCTAGTTGAGCAGCATGCTTCTAAAAACAGCATTTAAGCAATATGACATAAAAATTCACTCTGTCTCGAGGGTCAGCGCTCAAGATCCCTATCATCGCTCAGCCTGGTCAGACACATCATCCCCGAATTATTTCAGGTATCGGTGGTTTTTAGGTTTATTTTGCGGTTATTCGGTGTTCTGCGTGGTTTGGAGGGCGTTCTCGTTTCGGTCAGGGTTGAGGCTGAGGTTTATCCCACTGAAAGCCCTGAGAAGGTCGTGGAGGCGGTTAAGAACATTTTCCCGGATTTGGATCTGCAGCTGAGGTGGCTCAATAACTCGGCTGTGGTTGAGGGATCCGGTGAAGGAATAGTGGTCTTGGAAAACTTGAAGAGGTTGCTGAGGGAGCGGAGAATAAGATCGGCCGCTCGAAGCATCCTGAAGTCATCAACTAGAAACGACGAAGTGATCTTCTATCTGAATAAGCAAGCCGCGTACGCCGGTAAAGCATCCTTCACGGAGCCCTACATAGAGTCTCCGCTTCCCCCGATAAGGGTTGAAATAAAGTCGAATGACGTTGAAAAGGTGATCTCATGGCTGACCGAGTGATCAATCCCGCAGGGGAACTTCGTAGCTTAACAGATCTTCCGCGAGAAACGAGTTTGGAAATACCGCTCGAGCTTCCTTGAGGAGGTCTCCCTCCCTGCCCTCATATCTGGGGCTTAGGTGAAAGAGGTAAAGCCTTCTAACCCCCGCCTTTAACGCGATCTCAGCCGCCTGCCTAACGGTTGAATGCCCTTCCTCCGCGGCCTCTTCCTCGAATTCCGAGCCAAACGTGGCATCATGAATCAACACATCGGCGCCGCGGGAAAACTCGACAATTCTATCAGAAGGCCTAGTATCCCCCGTGTAAACTATTTTCCTGCCCGGGCGTGGAGGCCCCATCGCGTCCTCCGGCCTAATAGTCTCGCCTCGGAATGCCACGGTCTCGCCTCTCTGAAGCTTCCCCCAAAGCGGTCCCTTAGGCAGCCCCAATTCCTCTAGGAACTCGACTTTCATTTTTCCAGGTCTATCTCTTTCCCTAAGCTTGTACGCCAATGAAGGCGCCGTGTGATCCGCTCGAACGGCTTCAACCACGTATTCCTTGGATTCGTATGCGACTCCCTCCAAAACTTCTTTGATGTGTATCTCGTAGTTTAGTTTGCCGAATTTTATCGATAGAATTGCTTCTATGAAGCTGCTCGTTCCAGGTGGGCCGACGATCATCAACGGGTGCTTTCGATCCAACATGGAGAGCGTGTAAATCAGCCCAGGCAGCCCTAAGATGTGATCCCCGTGCAGATGAGTTAAGAAAATTATCATGTCCCGCTTGAACCCCGTGCCCGCCTTCATCATTTGCCTTTGAGTTCCTTCGCCGCAATCGAATACGATCAAGTGGCCGGAGAAGCTCACCGCGACTGATGGTAGAGATCTCTTCACGCTGGGTATCCCGCCGCCCGTCCCCAGAAAGGTCAGTCTCATGACGCTCATTTCTCCAAGACCACCACCTTCCTAACTAGGCTTCCGTGAACCCTGGCTAAGTGGATTTCAGCGACGTTTAAACCATGATCCGACGCCAATCTCTCTAAATCGATGTCAGCCGGCGACGCCATGACCATTCTCCTCCCTCTTCTTAATAGCGGTAAGCATTCATCGAAGAAGCTTTCTAGAAGTGAGAGAACTGAGTGATCGGGAACAGTCGTGGATCTTCCATAAGGAGGATCGGTCACGATGGCATCGAATAACTCCTCTCTGAACATTAAATTCCTAGCATCTCCGATTATCATGAATCCACCGCCACGCAAATAATGCTTAAGATTTCTTAAAGCTCCTTCAGCTATCCATTTCTTAAATTCCACCCCATAAACTTGGTATCCCAGCAATCCTCCCTCGATCATTATTCCCCCCGTTCCCGCAAATGGATCCAGTATTCTTCCACCGATTTTCACCTCCGCTAGGTTGATCATGGCTCTCGAGAAGTCCGGCTGCATCGCCGAGGGAAGCGCGAAGGGTCTTCTCCCAGCAACTCTCTCCTCGAAGAAATGTTTAGGCTTTGAATGGATCAATTTTCCGATGAAGGTGGTGAGAGGAGTTATCAGGGAGAAAACTACGACATCCGGGTTAACTAGGTCGACCTTAAGCCTCGGATTTAATTCGAGGATTCTCGCGCCCATCTCCCTCTCTATTCTAAGCCGATCTATTTTCGCTCCTCCAATCCTCTTTCCTCTGACAGCGAAGGTCGAATCTTCATCCGATAAGATCTCAGCTAAGAAGCTTTCATCAATCACATTCAAGATGGATTTCTCATCGCTTCTTACTTCGGCGATTAATTTTCCGCAGAGCTTGACGTACGCCGCTCTTTCCACGGCTTCTTTAGCAATTTTTTCGCCGGTCTCCGCCGCCAAAACTCTCGGGAAGCGGGTCTCGATTAATTGATGGTTCGGATCTAATATTTTTAGAAC
>JAGHCZ010000010.1 GCA_021160205.1 Nitrososphaerota archaeon
ATCTTGGGGTGACCCACATAATTTTCGTCTGGAGAGGAGATGCTTGGGGAGATGGATTGGAGGAGGTTGCTAAGAAGACCGCTGAAGAACTCGGCTTGAACGTGGCGGGAGAAATAAGATATGCTCCTGAAGCAACCGAGTTCTCAGCAGAGGTGAGCAGCCTAGCGGATACCGTAAGCAAGCTCTTGGATCAAGGAGTCGCGCCCGAAAAGATTATGGTTCAGCTGATCTCGTTCGGAGAGGCCAGGGCGTTCCTCCTCGCCGCAGCCGACTACGACGTCCTATGGAAGGTTAAGTGGTTCGGAAGCGATGGAACGGCTTATGAGGGAAGGCTGATACAGGAGCCTAAGGTCGCGGAATTCTCATCGACGGTCAGATTCGTCAGCCCTATCTTCACACCGACGAAGACCCCGAAGTACCAAGAACTCCTAGAGAAAATCAAGGCGCAGACGGGCAGTCCGCCGGAGCCTTATGCTTACAATTCTTACGACGCCGTCTGGGCCGTTACATATGCTTTGCTCGCGACGAACAATTATGACGCTGACGCCATCAGAAACGTTCTGCCGAAGATTTTGGAGCACTATTATGGAGCGAGCGGAAACGTGATCCTCAACGACGACGGAGACAGGATAGGCGTTGACTATGAGCTCGTCGAGATCGTCGAAACCGATGGAACCTATGAATGGAAGGCCACAGGAGTCTATAGAACGGCTACGGGCGAGATAGCCTGGGAGTAAAAACGAAAAATTTTTACCTCCCCATTTTTTATCGTCATCAAGTAACGATGCGCGGAGGAATACTCAGGACCCAGGATCTCGTGAAAAGCTTCGGCGGACTCGTAGCCGTAAATGGGGTTAGCTTGAATATTCAAGAAAAATCCATAACCATGCTTATCGGGCCGAATGGAAGCGGGAAAACAACCTTCATAAACTTGATCTCAGGGCTTTATAAGCCGGATCGGGGAAAAGTGTTTTTTAACGGCAAGGAGATAACGGGGCTTCCTCCCCACGACGTTTTCAAGCTCGGACTCGTCAGAACGTTCCAGATCCCGCAGCCATTTAGAAAGTTAACCGTACTCGAAAACCTCCTAGTCACCTACCCTAATAATCCAGGAGAAAGGTTCCTAGGCTCCTTGAGGAGAGGTAAGTGGATGAAGGTTGAAGAGGAAGCGGCGGAGAAGGCGGTGAAGATCTTAGATTTGCTGAACCTCGGTCACCTATGGAATCAGGAGGCAGCGAAGCTCAGCGGAGGCCAGATGAAGCTCTTGGAGATGGGCAGGGCTTTGATGGCGGATGCGAGGCTGCTCGTGATGGATGAGCCTGTGGCCGGAGTCAACCCCGCCCTAGCGCACGAAATATTCAAAACACTTAGGGAGCTCAGGGACGAATTGGGGATCACCCTCTTCTTAGTTGAACATAGGCTCGACATAGCGCTGCAGTATACGGATTACGTCTACGTGATGGCTAATGGATCGATAATCTCAAGTGGAGAACCTAAAGAGGTGATGGTCGACCCGGAGGTCATCGAGGCATATCTGGGAGGATGAGATAATGATCGAGATCAAGAACTTGAACGCGGGCTACAGGAAGCTTCACGTCCTCTTCGACATAGCCATGGATTTTAAGCCGAACAAGATAAACGTGATCGTCGGGCCGAATGGAAGCGGGAAAAGCACCTTGTTAAAATCCATCTTCGGATTAACCACGATATATTCCGGGTCAATAACCTTCGATGGGAAAGAGCTGGTTGGGAGAACTCCCTATGAGATCGCGAGATTTGGGATAGCGTATCTTCCTCAAGTCGAGAACATCTTCGCGAACCTAACCGTTGAAGAAAACCTCCTCATGGCCGGATACGTGATCAAGAAAGAGGAATTAAATCAAAGAGTCGAGGAAACTGTGGAGATTTTCCCGGTGATCAAGAAGTATTGGAAGAAGAAGGCCGGCTTGCTTAGCGGAGGCGAGAGGCAGATGGTCGCGATGGCGATGGCCCTCGTGAGAAAGCCCAGGGTAATGTTATTTGACGAGCCCACCGGCGGATTATCTCCGAAGATAGCGGAGGAAGTCCTATCAAAGATACTCGAACTCAGAGACTCTTTGAACATGACCATAATCCTCGTCGAGCAAAACGCGAAAAGAGCCCTAGAAATAGGAGATCGAGCATACCTCCTCGTAAGCGGCAAACTGGTGTTCCAAGGAGAATGTCAAGAACTTCTCCAGCACCCGCAGCTCTCAACCCTTTACCTAGGCATAAGCAATTAAACTAACCCCCAAGCTTCTAGATGGATGAAGCCGTCACCGGAACTGGTCACCAGGCTTTTAGAGGCGCTATTTAGAACGTGAGAAGAAGACAGTAGGCTGAGCGTTGGGAAGCTCTCCGAGCGAGCGCTCATTTCTCGGGAACAGACGGCTCGGATACTTTCTTGGCTAGGAATCAGCGGCCGTGAATTTAGCTTAACGGAGGATGTGAAGATAGATGCGGTCTTAAAGGCTTTTGAGATCGGCATCGACGGAGAAAGACTTTCGAGGCATCTCGCTTGGAGAGAATTTGAAAAACTCGTTAACAAGATCTTGAGGAGATCGGATTATCAAACAGAATGGAACCTAACCGTAACTCACAAGAGAGAAAGATGCCAAATAGATTTATTAGCATATCGGGGAAGAATCATGTTGCTGATAGATTGCAAGCATTGGAAGAGGCCGCCGACTCCCTCGGCTGAGTTGAAGATGATTGAAGCTCAGGAAAGAAGGCTCAGGGTCTTGAAGAGCCTCCTGCGGAACATTTATCCTTCTGATGAAGGTTTCCATGAATTATATCTAGTTCCCATGGTCCTCGCTCTCTATCAGCCTTCAAAGAGGATTTTGAACGGGCACCTGTTCGGCTCCATCGGAAAGTTGAGGAGTTTGATTGAATACGTTGAATCCGCATATTTTCATGTAAGACATGAGAAGGTGAAGATC
>JAGHCZ010000111.1 GCA_021160205.1 Nitrososphaerota archaeon
CTTGTAGAGAGTGCATCATCTTGCGCAGCTCTTCCGAGACCGCTTCGCGTAATTCCTTTCTCTCAGATGCTTTCTTGAATGCTTCTTCGGCTTTCTCTGTCGCTTGCTTGGCTTGGGCCAGGATCTCGACAGCTTGTGTGAAGCTTAATTTTCCTTCACCTATGGCGCTTGATAAGTCCCTTAGCTTGCCCAGTACCGCGTCGAGGCTGTCCGCGAGATCGGTGAGGTTATTCCGGATAGCGGCCTCCTTAAGTGGTTCCAGCTTTTCAATATACACGGATATCTCTTTTTCTAATCGGCGGAGACCTTTTCCAGTTATATTTTGAACGAGCTCCTGGATTTCGTGGCGGGTCGCATGTTTTTCTCCTCGAAGTTCATGCACTTTCTCCTTGACGGACTCCAGCAACTCCCTCGCCTCGGCTATCTTCTCCATGGCGCGTTCTATCGCGGCTATCGCCGCGGGGGACGCATTAAGCCTCTCTAGTTTCTCCTTAACACTTTCTAGGACATCTAAGACTTTGCAGGAGGAGTTCAGCGCCCTTTCGAGGCCCGTTGCGTTGCCATGTTCAGCCGATTTGTTGGCGAATCTGAGGAGCATTTCCGTGAGGTTGTGGGCTTTCGCAGGCCCCGTGACAGCTCTAATGTTTTCTAGTATCTTCTTCAGGTGACTTAGCGACCATGCGTGTCTCAGCCGCTCTTTAAGCTCGTGGAATTCCTCTTTGCTGATGTTCAACTTCCTGAAAACGTGCTCCAATCTCTCCCTAAGCTGCTCGGCGATGCCTCTGGTTACATTTTCCTCGCGCGTGAGCTTACCGGAATCGATGCTCTTCTTTAAATCAGCTAAAACAGCTCTCGCATCTTCCACGAAATCCCTGAGCTCTTCGGCGGACATCGCGCTTATATTCGCGGCGAGGATATCGCCTACTTTGAATTCTAGATCGCTGGTCACGTTGACTACGGCCGCTGCTCTAGATATCATGCGTTGTAAGAGCTCCGCCTGGATCCTCAACTTCTTGACTTCGAGATTTTCCCAGCTATGATCGGCCTCAGCGGAAATGGAAGAGGCTACCGTGCCCGTAACCAATAGAGCTAAGAGGAAAATCGCCGCGGATTTTAAAGCGACCTGCCGCATCGCCTCGACCACCGGGAAAATAGTTACCTGCAACTTGATATTAGGGAACCTCCGGGAAATGGTTTTCATCCGGTTTCTCTGATAGGAAAACGGGGGCTACTCTAGGTCTCGGACTAGGGTGAGCCTATTAAACGGCCCCTCCTTGATTATCTCGATATATCCCAGCTTCTCGAGCTTCCTGACGTGCCTCCAAAGGGTTGTCTTCGGCAACCTCAAAACGGCCTGCAGATCCCCCTGCATCATCGATCCGCCGCTCTCCCTGAGCAATCTCAGAATCTCCAAGTCTATCTTCGATAACCCGGCTTCCACGAGAGTTGGCCGGCCACCCTTCCTCCTAAGGATGAACGCTGCGAACGCGATTACCAACGCGGCGATCGCCAGCGACAACGCCAACAGATATGGCTGGATTTCAAGGCCTTTCTCAGTCTCAGGAGAAGGTGTAAATGTTGATGTAGTGAAGGTCGTCTCAGCGGCGGTCGTCGTTGTGGCCGCGCCTCCGGCCTTAACAACGTATTCTATTTTCTGAGGGCCGTAGAATTCTACGACCAGGTCGCTATCGACATATGTGAAGTTGACGACGTTATCTGGAACGGCTAATAGAACTATTTCAGGTTTTAAGGTTAGCTTCACGAGGTCGTTCGCCTCTATCTCGAACGAGAACACGTCGTCTCTCACCGAGATGTTCGCCAAGTAGTTTATCTCAGCGTTCCCCGAGGTCGGCGAAAACACGTAAAGTGATCCATTTTCATATATGGGGACCAATGTCGAGTTATTAATCGAAACAGCTACGGACTCGGGTATCGGCTCTACCGGAAGCTTAATGGCGTTTAACCCTTCTTCGATCCGGAGATTCATATCGATAATTGCTATTCCATTCGAGTTGAGGGTTACTTGAATCACTTGGGGCTGCGATACCATGAATAACGTCGCCAGCAGGATCAAAGTCCCAGCGATCTTCACTACTGATGATCACCAAGAACGGAGCATATTACCTTTTTTCTAAACAATCACAAATCCTCGATGATTCAAATTCCTCGAAATAGATCAAAAATCGTAATAGCTCGCAAAGGATTTTTCGAAATCTCTCGAGAATCGTGGAAAGCCTGGATTCGAGCCATCTATAGGTCCGTTTTTCTATTCTCTTTTTAGCTGTATGTGATTCATCACGGTGCTATGTCCCTGCTTCGGGATTCTAAAGGTAATTGTTAAATAATCAGCTTGGATCAATCTACCGCAATTTGGCCCGGTTTTCTTTGAAGCTTTTGGAGGGGTTTCTCGGGAAATCGATGATGCTCTTCACCTCGCTTTGGATAATGACGTTTCTAATGATGTTCTCGATCTCCCTCGTGAACCCCGTGATCCCCTACTTAGTTAATTACTTCGTAGTGGAAGAGGCAGCCGCCGTGGCACTAATCGGGTTTCTGAACTCCTCTTCTAATCTGGCGAAAACGCTGGCCAACGTTCCCGGCGGAATTCTCGCCGACAAGCTCGGTAGGAGGAAGTTGATCATCGCGTCGTTTCTGATATTTCCATTCTCGTTTCTCTTTTACTACCTCTCCAACAATTACTACTACTTGATCATCGGAGAATTGATAGGCGGGGTTGCGATGGGGTTTTCCGTCCCGGTGTTCAGCGCCATAATAGCCGATATAGTCCCGCAGGCATCCATGTCGACGGCATATGGCATCTTCAACTTGTCGTGGATCCTTAGCCAAATTCCATCGCCGATTATCGGCGGCTTTCTCTCGGACGCAATTGATCTGAAATTTCCTTTCCTAATCGCCTTGATAATTTCCCTCGCGTGTTTCATCATTTCCTTGAAAGCATCTAAGAGGGCGGATGAGTCGGCGAGGCCGCGGCCTTCGGAAGAAGAGCTAGGAGATGAAGCTGATCCGGAGACCGGTTTAAGCGCCTACAAGAAGGTGCTTATGTTATTCTGCGGGATCGAGGCGTTAAACGGGCTGGGAAACGGCATTCTAGCGACATTATTCGTGGTCTACCCCATGTACGTTCTAGGAATATCAGTTCTGGAAATGGGCATGACCTTTTCAATAGGCTGGGGAATCGCAACCGCTCTTTCCCAGATCCCCGGAGGAAAGCTCGCCGACAAATTCGGGGAGAAGCCGCTGATACTCGCGTGCCTAATTGCATCGGCTCCGCTATTGATACTGC
>JAGHCZ010000109.1 GCA_021160205.1 Nitrososphaerota archaeon
GATTTAACATAAGGGTTAAAATCTATGACTGCCATAATGAGAAGATCGCGGAAGGCTATACCACCGTAAATATAGAGATGCCGCCGAGCAATAGCGGCTACTGGGATGAAGAGAGCATTTTGATATATCCGAAAGTATCTATGTTTGACGTGTATAGGATAGATGTAGAGGTGGAGAAGGTTGGCTAGAAAAAGTAGACGCGGAATTTCATCGGTTATAGGCGCCGCGATAGCCATAGCGATATTCTTCACGATCATCGTTCCAACGTGGCTTTACCTACAAAACCTTCAAGCGATATACACCGAAGAGGTGGGAAAGAGGCTGCAATACGAGGTCGAGAGGCTTAATGAGAAACTGGTGATTCACGCGACGCTGACGGCTCCAGACGCGCTTGGCAGGAGATTCCTCTACGTGATGATACATAATACTGGCCCCCTATCCGCAAATATACCAACGATTTACATAGAAAGCACATACGACGGGTTAGTCACAATTTCGCCGAACCTAGTCCTCGCCCCAGGAGAATTGGTGACGAAGAAGATTGAAAGCGAGATAGTCGAGCCCGGGGAAAAGGTAACTGTTAGAGCTGTTACTCTCAGGGGAAACAGCTTCACGGCCTTAGAGACGAATTTAGGGCCAAATGATCTACCGTATATTCTCCTAGTCACCGTCGCGAACATGAGCCAACAATATCGATATAAAGTAGTTGTAAGCGTCTTGCCGGCGGAAGGAGGAGTTAGGGTTGGATGCGTCTCGCCAGCGAGCGGAGAATTCGCCGAAGGATGCAGAGAACGAGCTGAGGAAACTATCTGGCCGATAGGGTTCACGGATAGGCAGAGAAGCGTTGGATTTATGGTCGCTCCGGGATCGTATTCCGTCAAATTATATCGCTGCGAGTGGACTGGAAGCGGGTGGGGTAATGAGGCTCAACTCGAATCGGTCACCTTAGATATCACGGATGACACCGTCGTCAGGTTCGATGCTTTGGGCTTAGAGGAAATAACCAAAATACCCCTCAGAATCTACACCCATAGACCCAACTCGGTATGGATCCTCTCCAGCCACACATATGAAGAAGTATGGATCCCCTTCACGGTTTCCCTCGGAAATAATTCAATACCCCTCCGAAATATAAGGACCCAGATTTTGGTCACCGACCGCGATCATGTGAGGCCTCCCCACTATATTGTTGATAAGGTAATTATCGAGAGGCTCTTACCGGGAGAATCCTATAGCGGATATTTCGTGTTAGAAATCAAATTGAGAAGCGCTTATGATGAAGGGCAAATAACTTATGACATCTGGATCGATAGCGCAGTTCGAGAAGATACGGGAGAAACGATTGATCAGGGCCACATGGAGCAACCTAGTCTAACCGATCTCAAACTCACCTTCTACATCTACTAGTCTAAAGTTTCACAGAAAACTGGTAGACTTTTTTGGGGTATATTTTCCTTTTATTGGTATTTTTCGTCCGCAGCGGGGACACCTATTATTCTCCAGCTTGTAGTAGGTTACGCGGTATAGGCGGCGCTCTATCAGGATTTTTCCACATTCTGGGCATATGGTTCTCTCGAATCGCGATGTCTCGATGTTCCCGACGTAGACGAAGTTTATGCCCATCTTCAGCGCTTTTTCCCGGATTGATAGGAGTTTATCGAGCGATGTGGCGGGCTTCTTCCATAGGTGAGCGGGATAGTATCTATTCACGTGTAGGGGGACGTCTTCTCCAAGCATATCTAGGTGTTTTCCCAGAATCCACTCCGCGCATTCGCCGGAATCGTTGAATCCCGTCACGACCAAGTAGACCATTTCCACGTGTCCCCCGTTATCCAAGATGAACCTCGCGTTCCTGAAGACCTTCTCGTGATCTATTGAGGTCAAGGCGTTTCTGGCGTATGGAGCCCCTTTGATGTCAACGCTGAATCCATCAGCTCCGGCTTCTATGAGCTTCTTCAGGGCCTTCTCGGTGAAGTATCCGTTCGTCACAAGAGTCGAGTAAAGCCCATTCTTGGAGGCGATCTCAAAGACATCTAATAGGTAGTCGAATAACGTGGCGGGCTCGTTAAAGCTCGAGCAAAGCCCCTCATCCCTATTTTTAATCGCTTTACCTACTAGGGTTTCGGGCGGAATCGGGGTTGCGTTAGGCGGAGGCTTTGAAAAGCTTAGATGATGGTTTTGACACCAAGGGCAGTAGAAATTGCATCCGTATCCCGAAAACGTTAGCGCCGTGCTATTCGGCCAGTAATGAAATAGGGGCTTAATTTCTATCGGCCTGCTCTCGACCGCGCTTAAGACGCCGTATCCTAGGTGAATGAGCTTACCGTCGATGTTCGAGTAATTCGCGCAGATTCCTCTTGAGCCGGGTTCCAGCACGCAGTTCCTCTCGCATATCAAGCATTTTACGACACTTTCGCCCACGAGTTCGCTCAACCTTGACCGCTTCAAAACCTACTATTCACCAATTGCTTCATAGTGCTAAATACTTATTCCCGAGGATAGATGAGAAACTGCGGAGGTTTGATGGTTGTCGCTCGAAGTAGATGTCATCAAATTTGCCAGAATGATCTTCGGAAACAAAATTACCAAATCTCTGCTGGGAAGGCTTCTAGAAAAGGATCCATGCGGCTATAGAACCAGGCTCGACCACGTTTTAGCGATGTTCGCAGACGAGGAAGCTAAGAAGCAGCGGGTAAGATTCAGCTGCATGCTCGACTACTATTTCTCGAAACTTTTCTTGGAGGGAGCAATAAAGCTGATGCATCTAAGCGAAGAAGAATTCAAGGAAGGAATCCGCGACCCCGCCGTGAGGAGGGGAACGGAGCTCGTCTTCAGAAGCATCCTCCAACACGGAATAACGGTCCCGCAAAAACTCTCCGCTCCGTTCCTAATAGTCTGGAACTTCACTAATGCGTGCAACCTCCGGTGTAAGCACTGCTATCAGAGCGCGGGGCCGAAACCGCTTCCAAATGAATTGACTTTCGAAGAAAAGCTCGAGGTGGTTAAGCAGGTAGACGAGATGGGCATGCCGCTGATAGCGCTGAGCGGTGGAGAGCCCACGATTCACCCAGATTTCATCCCGATAGTCGAGGAAGGATCTAGGAGGGGAATCTACATGGCGGTTGCAACTAATGGAATAGCTTTCGCAAGCGAGCAGTTCACGGAGCGCGCGATCAAAGCGGGCTTAAGATACATCGAGATCAGCTTGGACTCCACGGATCCCAAAGCACACGACGAGTTCAGGGGAGTTAAAGGAGCGTGGGAGAAAGCTGTTCAAGGAATTAAGAACGTCGTGAAAAATGGAAAGGCCTCCACCGGCATAGCGATGACCCTGACCAAGCTCAATAAAAACGAAATCCACGACATGGTCAAGCTAGGAGAGGAGCTCGGGGTGACGAGGGTGATCTTCTTTAACTTCATCCCGACGGGGAGGGGGAAGGAGGCTTATGAGCTCGATTTAACTCCCGAGGAAAGAGAAGAAGCTCTTAAGGAGATATACAGGGAGTCAACGAGGGCGAAGGTTCAAGTCGTTTCCACGGCTCCGCAGCTCGCCAGAGTCTCGTGGCAAATGAGCAAAGGAGAGGACGTGCTTCCAACGCATTTCACCGTTCCGAAGAGCCAAACCTTGAGAGGGCTCGCCGAATTCATTGGAGGCTGCGGCGCCGGTAGGATCTATGCTGCCCTTCAGCCTGATGGAACCGTTACTCCTTGCGTTTTCATGCCTATACCTGTCGGGAACGTGAGAAAGGAGAAGCTTCAAGATATCTGGAAGAACAGCAAGGTGATAAACGATCTCAAGAATAAGGATCTGCTGAAACCTCCCTGCGGCACCTGCGAATACAGGTATATATGCGGTGGATGCAGAGCGAGGGGCTACGCGTATTTTGGAGACTATTTAGCGCCTGATCCCGGATGCTTAAAGGGCGTTATGACGAAGAAAGAAGCGGAGAAAGTCGCTCAGATAGCGTAGAGAAACCGCGATCATTCGAGTAGTCTAACGACGCCGTGCTCCACTTCCACTTTTCCATCTTCTCTCAATTTCTTCAGCGCCTTGATGACGGCGACCTTTGAAGGCGAGATTCCGACGTAGATCCTCCAAAGCGGACACGTTCCCTTACTCGCTCTCAGCAGCTTAAGTATTTCAGCAGTCGCTTTCTCTTCCTCATCTCCGCTAACCGCTTCGATAGTTGTTTCTTCTCTTGAAGCCTTGAGCTCGGACGCTATTTTCGTTTCCTCAACGCTTATCTCGTATTGTCTTATGACCTGCTCCGGGCTCGAGTAATAAGAGTAAACTACATCTGCGACTCCCTTAATATCGATTATATCGTTCTCCACCATCCTCTTCAGGATCATCGTCCGCCTGTCTATTTCATTAAGCACATCCTCCTTGGTTTTCCCCATCTTGAACGCTATCTTATCCAGAACCATGCTGTTCGAGAGATCTACCTTGAAGCTGTCGGTAAGTGGATCCCACTCCGCTATCGTAATGTACCTCCCGTAATCGACGACCTCCCAAATATTCCGTATTCTTCTACCGAAAGCTCTCCCCATAAAGGGCTTAGGCAAGCTGACGCGCTCAACTAGGGCAACCGCGTCCAGAAGCGGGATATGGCTCGGAGGAATATTCATGGGCGGGCTGACCAGCCTTTTGATTACCGACTCGATGTTCTCGGCGTGAATCGTGGATAGACCTCCGTGGCCCGTGGCTATCGCCTGGAATAGGACGAATGCTTCTTCTCCTCGAACCTCTCCGACGACGAGATAATCTGGGCGGTATCTCAGGCTCGTTTTCACTAGATCGAAGAGCGTGATCTCTCCCGTTTTCAAGGATCCAAGTCCATAGCTTTCCCTCGTGACGAACCTAACCCAGTTTTCGCTCGGAATATTCAGCTCCGCCGTCTCCTCGCATGTAACTATCTTCATCCTAGGTTTTATGAAACATGACAAAGCGTTTAGAATGGTGGTTTTCCCGCTTCCAGTCGCTCCAGCTATTAAGACGTTAGCCTTGTGCTCTATTAAGAGCCAAAAATACGCAGCCATCTCCGGGCTCATGAGATTGCTTCTGATCAACTCGGTTATGCTGAACGGCTTTTCCCTGAACTTTCTAATGGTGAAAGTGCTTCCCTTGGGAGAAACCTCTTCCCTAAAAGTCGCAGCCAACCTGTGCTTACCGTAGATCATCGCGTCTAGGATCGGGAATGCGGATGATATGTGCCTCTCAGATTTGTGGGCAAGCTGGATTATGTAGTCGTCTAAGGCATCTCTATCCGTGAAGACTATGTTAGTCGGCATGCTCTCGTAATCCCTATGCCAAACGTAAACTGGAACCCTGACACCGTCGCATGAAACGTCCTCTATCTTATAGTCCTCCATGATCACATTCAGCGGCCCGAAGCCCGTCATATCCCTCTCGAGATAATAGAAGAGCTTCCTCTTCGAGTCCTCGTCAACCCTCCCAAGAGCCCTTCTATACTTTCTTAGAATCTTGTCAGCTGTATCGAGAAGAATTTTCTTCGCATCTTCCTCCTCGCCGGACTTAGGAGGCTCCAGCTCCTTCGAAAGAATATCCTTTAACTTCTCAAGCACGATTATCTCTTCTGGAGATAGCTGGACTTCTTTAACGAAATATGTGGGCTCGAGTGTTGCGCTCCGAGGGCTGGCGATCACAACTCCAGCTAGATCTTCTCGGATGGGATATTCTTCGAGAATCTCGTAGTCCTCGGGGAGGGGGGTGATCTCTATACCTTTCCAAAAGCTCGGGATTTCTTCGACTTTGATCTTGCTTTTCCCCACGTCTTTCTCCCTGAGACTATCTATATTTCAGCATCAATATATAATCTCCACTTAAAAAGGCTCCTCGGGACCGAGCCGGAAATCTGCTGGTATATAAACAAAGCTATCGGGGTTAGGTGGTTTTCGGAAAACGATATAAGATTCTTGAAAAGTTCTTTATTATTAGTATGGATGCGTTCGCTCCCGTTTTCGCTGCCCTCTTTACGAATTCCTTCTTCTCGCTCATACTCTCACTAATAGCTTTGATCCTCTCCATAATCGCTTTAATTTACTCTAGGAAAGCGGTCAAGAAAACTGTTCCTCAAGTTCAGGCTCCAAAGCCGCCGGAAAAGAAAGAAGTCGAAGTTAAAGCTCTTGAAAAACCAGCCAAGGAGGCTGCTCCGGAAAAGGCGCCGCCGAGGGTTGAGCTGCTTCAAGCTCCAGCAAGGCCCCCTCCAGCTGAAGTAAAGGGAATCCCTGAAATTAAGCCAAAGAAAGAGGAGACCACTCTCGGATTTGACTCGCTTGAGGACTTGGCCACAATTATAGGGATGGATTCGCTGCTGCTCTTTAATATGATGGGAATGTCGATAGAATCTTATAACGTCAGCGAAGAAAACCGCGTCGCAGCATCGCTCGCCGACTTCGTGGCCACCATCCGGAAATTCGATTCATCTTTTAACGCGGTCTCGATCGAGAACGATCTTAAGACCATGATCTTGGCTGTTGGAAGAGTCGGAGAAATGGAGGTCTTCGCTTTAAGCGTCGGAAAAACCGAGCTGGAGCTCGAGGAAGTGCGAGAGCTGTTGAAGACGTATCTTTCCGATCTCATGGGGAGGACAGGATGATGACCGAAATTCACGAAGAAGAATTTAGCGACTTGATAGACACCGTAAAGGCGGCGAGCAGGGGATGGATCGAGGCCATCGCGATCATATCTGAAGATGGAACCCCGCTGGCTCATAACAGCGAGTTGGAGTTCAACGCCGAATATGTTGGAGCGGCGACGGCGGCTATCTGCGGGGCCATTTCAGCCGTGATTGAGCTCCTGAACGTGAAGAATTATAGGAAGGCGGATATCCAGTTAGAGGGCAGCCGATATCTCCTGATGAGACCATATAAAGGACATTATATTGTGTGCTTAACCAAGCAGAAGCCGAATCTCGGATTCATCAACATGATTTTGGAAGCATATCTCTCCGAGAGGGAAAAATGAGGTCGTATAAGATAATCGTCTCCGGGCCGTTTAACGCCGGCAAAACCACGTTCATCAGAACTTTATGCGAGGAATACATTGATACGGATAAAAAGCTCTTGAAACCCCTCGGAGAAAAAACGAAAACCACAGTCGCCCTCGATTTCGGCGTCGTGAGCTTCGACAATAAGTCGGTAAGGCTCTTCGGCACGCCGGGCCAGAAGTCCTTCTACTTCATGTGGGAAGTTCTCTCAAAGAAACTAGATGGGTATATTTTGCTGGTGGACAGCGAGGATATAGAAGCGTTAAATGAGGCCGAAGACCTCTATAGGTTCTTCAGGATAATGACCCCGGAAATTCCGCATGCTATCGGATTAAATAAATACAACAGACCTGGATTTAAAATGGAGCCAAGGGATGTTGTAATGGCGTTAAGCGTTCCCCCCTCTGTTCCGGTTCTCAAGGTTGATGCACGAAACTATGAAAGCCCGTTAAATCTCGTAAAAACCGTGGTGAAGCTGATCGATGAGAGGCGGAGGAGGCTAGAGAATGAAGTTATCTGAGGGGTTTATAGGATTCTTTTACGCGAATTTCAGGGGACTAGGGTCCATTCTTCTCAAAATATTTCCGGGCATAGCTTCGAAGCTTGAAAGCTCATCTGTCAGGATTTTTGCACGTGCATAGTCATAGGAGGTAGGTCCCTTGAAGAAGC
>JAGHCZ010000079.1 GCA_021160205.1 Nitrososphaerota archaeon
AACCTCGGCGTCAGGAGCATCCAGCTCACATGGAACTTCGATACTAGATACGCGGCATCCTGCTTCTCATCGAAAGACTATGGACTAACGGGGGAGGGAGAGGAATTAATCGAGGAAGCGAATAGACTTGGAATAATAATTGATTTAGCTCATGCAAGTAAGCAAACCTATCTCGACGCCGCCGAAGTTTCAAAGCTTCCACTCATAAGCAGCCACGGAAACCCTAGGAGAATGCACGACGTCCCGAGAAACCTGGACGATGAAATGTATGAAGCTATAAAGAAGACGAAGGGAGTAGTCGGATTCATGTGCGATCTAGTCGGAGGCAGACACGACCTCGAAGCATACGCAAACAACATAATGCACGTTTATGAAAACTTCGGTCCAGACATAGTGGCTATCGGAACCGATTACTTCGGACTAATAGACACAACACCTCCAAGGGGACTCGAAGACATAACGAAAATCAGAAAAATCTTCGAAATACTCCTCGAAAAAGGGATGAAGGAAAGCGATATCGAGAAACTAGCATACAAAAACGCGCTAAGAATAATCCTAGAACATGCCAAAAAGTGGAAAAACCATAGCATGCAAAACGAGTAAAAATGCGGGCCCGCGGGGATTCGAACCCCGGACCCCCGGCTCTCCTCCAAATCTTATGATAGAAGGCCGGTGCTCTATCCATGCTGAGCTACGGGCCCACTTTCGGTGCTCTAACTCGCTTATTTCTATTTTAGCGTTTAGGTTGGATAAGATTTATCGGTTAGCGTGTTTTTCGGCTTGTCGGCTGGATGATTGTATGCGTTTTATATTCTGGTGGGAAGGATTCTAATCTCGCGCTTTTCGAGGCTTCAAGGCTTTTCCGGGTGGCTTGCTTAGTTAATATTCGCCCGGAAAGTTCTGAGAGTGCTTTATTTCATTATCCTGCTTCTGATTTGGTTGATCTTCAGGCTGAGGCTTTGGAGCTTCCGATAATTAGGGTTGAGAGTGGAGATGGGGAGGGGGAGCAGGTTGAAGCCCTTCGCGAAGCTTTGCGGCTAGCTAAGGAGGAATATGGAATCGAAGGAGCTGTTACAGGAGCTGTTAAGTCCGTTTATCAGGCAACCCGCTTCCAGTGGGTGTGCGATGAGCTTGGGCTCTGGTGCTTTAATCCGCTTTGGCTCATGGATGAGGAAAAGTTGATCGAGAAAATTTTATCGTATGGATTTAAGGTGTTGATAACGCGGCTGGCTGTCTATCCATTTGAGGAAAAATTCCTAGGAAAATTTATCGATAAAGAGTTCATTGAGTATCTGAGGAGAATTAAGGCGAATGTGTCGGGGGAGGGCGGCGAATATGAGACTTTGGTTACTTGGATGCCGATGTTCAGGCGGGAGATCAAGATCCTAAAGTATTCGAAGGATGTTCGGGAAAGTGAGGGAGAGATTTTCATAGAGCGGGCTGAGCTGGCTTGACCAAGGTTCTGATAATCTCGACATGTAGGCATCGCTTATCAGAAGAAGAATTCGTTAGACCGTTGAAGGAGATCGCCGAGAGCCTTGGATACTCGACGGAGGTAAGGAATTATAAGCAAAAAATCCATCCTAAAAGCGGCAAGATCATCATAAGCGGAACGGCTTTGAAAGACTCCGATTACCTGAACTATCTCGAAAACTTCAGATGGCTTACGGAGTTTGATGGAAAAGTTCTAGGAATCTGCGCAGGTGCTCAGATCATATCATTGATCTTTGGATGCGAGCTTGAAGATAGGAAGCTCATAGGGGTATATGATGTTGAAATCCTTGGAAGACGGGAGAGAGCATATTTCCTAGTGAGTAAGGTGCCTAAGCTAAATGAGGAATTCGAAATTCTGGGCAGAGTCGACGATATCCCAGCATACTTTAAGAAAAGAGGTAGGGAGATTTATGGCGTGCTCTTTCATCCCGAAGTTTTGAACAAAGATCTTCTAACCATGTTTCTAAAGAGCCGCTAACCAATGCTCCGACAAGCTCTTTTTCAAAGAGCATCAGAGAATCTAAACTTTTAATCATCTTTGAGAAAAATTCGACAAGCATAGTTCGAATCGAGAATCGGGGTTGAAGCTACCGCTCTTCAATAGACAATCTTGAGTCGTCAACGGAGCCTTGGACCTTCTCGTTAAAAATCTTCGGGGAAAGGAGGGCTGTTTCGCAGTTTTCACATATTTCCTTCATCTAGGATTAGGATTTTTGCTCCATTTGGCGGGTTTAGGTTGGCTGGGATATCTATGAATTTCCTGCAGTTGAGGAGGATCGCTGAATCGCTTGAAGCGACTATTTCTCCTGATTTTATCAATTCTGAGTCTACGGTTTTCGTGGTCTTGGCTGTGCAGTTGACTCCAAGACTGTTCATGAGGCTTCTTGTTAGGGCTGCTAGTTCGCCGCTCTTGCTTATCTGCTCCTCAAACAAGATTATCACCTTATTCACCTCGGCTTTCTTCAAGAAATCCGCTATGGCTAGTAAGGCTTTCCCCGTTAATTCCGTGATCTTATATTTTGAGTGTGTTTCGCGGAAGTCTCTTATGACGCCATCATCACATAGAATTACGTATTCTCCTCTGAGGATCGCCTCGACCGTGTTCAGAACATTGAATCCATCAATCCATAGATTACTCCCCCTCAGCTCTCGGAGGTTTGCTTTCTTCGATTTGATGATGTCTACTTCTCTCCGTGAGTAGACCGATCGGAATAATAT
>JAGHCZ010000093.1 GCA_021160205.1 Nitrososphaerota archaeon
CCCTAGCGGTTAACCTAGATTTCCGAGGAGAAGCCGAGAAACCGACGATCTCGTTCTATATAGAATTCGCCGGAAAACTAAATCTCCGCGGAGAGAACGTCTATGAAAATCGTTACGAGCCCGGCGTAGCCGAATACGATTACGAGGTATACTGGTTTCTGCCTAAGGGATCTAAAATCCTTGAAGTCGTGACGTCGACCGAGTATGAGGTTTACGGGGAGAGATTCTTGGTCATGTGGGCTAGGCTTGGAGATCGTTACGAGGGATATGAGAAGATACGGTTCACTCTTTCTCTTCGGACTTAACCCGCTTCATGATCTCATTTATCCTTTTCATGCTTAGGGTTCGACTCGGCTTCTCCGGGAGGATTCCCTCAGGCCTGTAGATCAAAACTATTATCAGGATTATTCCTAGGAGGAGATACTCCATCCAAACTACGTCGAAGGGAAGATACGGCTTAAACAAGTCCTTGTAAAACGTTATAACTTTCCTGAGAGTTACGAACACGGCGGCGCCCAAGAGAACTCCGAAATTATTCGCCGCCCCGCCTATCACCACCATCACCCAAGGCCAGAAAGTATGCGTAACCCTGTCAAAGCCGACTGCCGTAACGCTTCCAGATAAGAAGGCGTATAATGCTCCACCTATGGCGGCGATCGCCGAGCCTATCATCAAGGTTTTCATCCTAAATTTCACAATATCTTTGCCATACGCCTCCGCGGATAACTCGTCATCTCTAATCGCCCTCAAAGTTCTTCCAAGCGGCGATCTAGCGAGAAACTCTACATAAAGCATTATTAGCCCTAGAACTATCAGAATGGTAATCGTGGCAACCGTGTATCGAAGCTCCCCGCCGACCCATCTAAAGGGATCCGGAATGGCTATCCCCTTAGTCCCTCCGACCAAGTCTTCGTAATTGTAACCTATCGTCCTTAGGATCTCAGCCATAGCTAAGAGCGTTATTGCGAGATAGTCTTCCTTAAGCCTGATGGCGGGATAAGATGCGATGAAACCTAATACCGCTCCAGCGGAAGCCGCGCATATGAGAGAAATTAGTAGTAAGGCTATTGAGGAAAACGCGTCGGCTGAGAGAATCTTGTTTACTCCGAAGAGTATCTTCGTGTTATCTCCCACGTAGTCTAGGTTATCCATTAATCCGTAGAGAAACGCGAGAACTCTTCCAGGAACAGCTCCGACGAAGAAGGCTCCGCCGGCTACGGCTAAGAGCTTCCCGAAGTTCGGTATTCCAGCGTAGCCGAATTCGATGTTCAAGCTGAGGGCGATGATCGCGAATATCCCTATGAAAGCCAGCAGGTCTATGATGAACGTTAACTCGACCGGCAAGGCCATTTCTCTAACTCCTCCTCAGGATTTTTCTCCAATTAATTCCGGTTAAACCTCTGGGAACGAATAGCAGAGTGATGGCCATGATCAGGAGCGGAATTATCGGCCTATAGGGGATCACCCAGGTTCCAATTTCTAAAGAGAGGTAACCCGTTCCTAACACTTCCGCTAATCCTATCAAAATTCCCCCCGCGAATGCCCCGTAAATATTTGATAACCCGCCGACTATGCTCGCGGCGAAGATGCTGACGATCAACCTCATGCCTACGTCGGGATTGCACATCAGCCAGATAGGCATCAGCGCTCCCGCTATTCCCGCAAGCCCTCCTGAAATGAACCAAGAAATCGCGTAAGTCAAGTTCACGTTTATTCCGACGACGCTGGCGAGCGATGGGTTTTCTATCGCGGCCCTCATCCCTATCCCAAATTTGGTCTTATTCAAGAGAACATACAGCGCTAAGACTATCAAGACGGCGATCAAAGGAGCTACAATGAATAAACCGGGCTGACCTAAAAGCTTGAAGTCGAATGATTTCAAGATAAATAACCGCGTGGTAACTTTATAGGTTCGGCTTAAGAAATCCGCGAAGATATTGATTAGAGAATAGAGTATCATGTCGTAAGCTATCGTCGCGATCATAAGCACTATGTAATTCGCCCCCCTATCGAGAAGCGGCTTCAAGATGAGCACGTAAAGAATTAGAGCGGTCAATCCCCCTAAAACTAGGCTCGGGATAATCGTTAGATAGGGATTCAAGTTTAGGACCTTGGTCAAGGCGAGGGTGAAATATGCCCCGACGGTTGCGAAGTTTCCGTGCGCGAAGTTGGGGACCTTAGTCGTCATGTAGGTTAGGGTTAACCCCGTGCTGAGCATGGTCAAGAGCGACGCGAAGACTAATGCGTCCCTGAAGATCGGCGGAATCAAAAACACCCACCTCAAGGCTTTATCTCTATAATTCAATCGTGGTGAAAAGTTGTAGAATATGAATTTTCTCACGGCGAGCTCAAAGACTTATAAGCCTCGAAAAGTTTTACAGCAAAAAAGAAAGGTGGTGGAAAAAGAGATGAGAAGAACTAATAAAATAGCCATATCAACCGCGGTCGCCGCCGTCATAGCAGTAATCGCCCTCCTCGTGGGGATAGGCATAGGATTCGCCGCCACATCCTCCATCGCGCCCCCGGCGCCGACGACCGTGACCCAAACCGTGACAGCCGAAGTGACGATGACTGTCTCCGGCGCTGCGTCGGCTACCGCGACCGTGACTGAGACTGTGACCGAGGCTAAAACTGTGACCGAGAAGGTGACTACTACGGTGACCCAGACCCAGGGAGCGGCGGGCGGCCTGAGCGGAGAAATACCTATTGGAGCTTTGCTGCCCCTGAGCGGGCCGCTTGGAGCCTTCGGATCGAATGATAAAATGGCCGTTGAAATAGCCGTCGCGGAAGTAAACGAGTTCTTAGAGAGCATCGGCGCGGGATGGAAGCTGAAGCTCTATGTAGAGGATACTGAGACGAAGCCGAGCGTGGCCTTGGAGAAGTTGATGAGCCTGTATGCGAAGGGAGTTAAGGTCGTTATAGGACCTATGGCCAGCGCCTCCGTTAGGCAGCTGAAGGAATATGCCGACTCAAACAAGATCCTAGTAATAAGCCAATCCGCCACCGACCCGAAGCTAGCCATCTCCGGAGACTTCATCTACAGGTTCTGCCCAACTGACCTCTATCAAGGACCTGTTGGACCGAACTTTGCCAAGAATCTTGGGGTGACCCACATAA